>NZ_CAXBLF010000067.1:0-16031 GCF_963976535.1 uncultured Algibacter sp.
GGTTCAAAGTTCTAATTTACTTTTGGATTGGATGTTTCCCTCGTTCCACACGCTCGGTAAGGCTTTTCCCATACGTGTAGTTCGCTTAAAATCCCTATTCAAACGCTAATTTTGCGGAAATTTAAACCAAAAATAGACACTCATAACTCTGAACTCAAATCTCCCATCCAATCATTTCCTCCACTTCTTTTACCGAATAAAGAAAAGAATCTTCCTCATTCCCAATAAATTTATTTGTCAAAAAACGAATAGTCGGCTTCGTCCATTTTATTGATTCCCTATCTGTTGCATGAATTAACAAAGCTATTTGATAAAGTGTTGTAAGTTTTTCAAAATAGATCTTTGCATTTACCTCCATTTCATTTGTACTGTATTCCGAAAGTTTGTCAATCTTTACTTGCAATTTTTCAAAAGTATCAAGAACAGAATCCTTCTGATAGTCGCACGATTGTAATGCTCCCGAAATTTCATTAACCATAACAGCATACCCATCGGATTTGAACTTTGCCCGAAGCATATCCAGAATCATGATATTTCCAGCACCTTCCCAAATAGGGAGAACCATCACATCACGCATTAGTTTTGGCATAATACAGTCTTCGATATATCCATTCCCCCCCATTAATTCCATGCTTTCCCTAACCATATAAACACCGTTTTCCGCAGTCCATTTTTTCGTCATAGGAGTGAGAAATCTTACTAATTTACTTTCGTTTTTATTTCCATTATCTGATGCGTCCAATGCTTTTATAACCCTATATGTTAAATAAAATCCTGCTACGTGTAAACTTGCCAATTCGTGCAGCTTTCTTCGGATTAAGGCGTGTTCAATTGCCCTTTTACCGAATGTTATTCTATATTTCAGAAAATTATACGCTTCAATCAATCCTCTTCTTCCTGCCGAAATTGCTGCAACTGAATTGTACAAGCGTGATAAATTTAGCATGTCGGCCATGATTTTAAAACCATTGAACTCTTCTCCGACCAAAGTTGCTTCAGCTCCTTGAAAAAAACATTCTGCACTGGCCATGGAACGCACACCAAGTTTTTCTTTAATACGAATCATTTCAATTGTATTTTTTGTCCCTTCCGGTAAATGTTTTTCAACAAGAAATATAGATAGCCCCTTTGTTCCCTTAATACTTTCGTCTGTTCGCGCCAAAGCAAATATTAAATCTGCATTAGCATTACTACAAAACCATTTCTCACCATAAAGCTTGTATTTATTTCCTTCTATTTTCTCAGCAGTAACGATATTTCTGCCAACATCAGACCCGCCTGACTTTTCTGTTAAAAACATTGCCCCGGTAAAAAATTCTTTCGCCTTTTCCGTATATATTTTAGGAAGTAGTCGCAATTTGTCTTTTTCCTCACAAAATTTATTTATCAACCGGGCAACACCATCGGTCATGCACAAGGGGCAGTATTGCCCCATTTCGCTCATCGCATAAAGATACCCTGCACTAAATCCCAATACATGTAGTTCTTTTTGGAATTTTTTGTTTAAAGTTGGTTCCCATTTTATCCGAAACATCTCAGACTTTACGGCAATTTCCATTAATGCTGCATAAGAAGGATGAAAGGAAATTTCATCCAGCAATTCGCCATAAGCGTCCCGTTTTATCAATTCCGGGCCATTTTTATCTGCCAGAATAGATAGTTTGTCCATGTTGCAAGCTGCCGACCGGCCAATGAAATCCAGATTTTTATTAAAATAGTCAAATCCGTTTTGGGAGATTTGCTTTTTAAAATAATGCGAAAAAATAACATCGCTTGTATAAAAGTTTGAACTGGTTTTAAAGTCTTCCGTGAGTATCTTATTTTCTATTTTATTATTGGATTCCATCTTAATGAATTTGAAATTAGTTGCTAAAATTAGGAATAATATCGGATATGTTATACCAAGCACAAATATTGTATAGTCCAAATTACATAAAAATATATAAGTAAACTCACGAATACTCATAACCTCTTTATTGCTAGTAGTAGCAACCTTATTACATAAAAAATCTTATGTCTCCCCCTGCGGTGTGTAAAATTTATTTGAAAAAGCTCGTTCGTATTTTGCCCATATTATTTTCAGCGGGATAAAGTTCCGGACTATATGGAGGCAGAAATATTAAAACAATAATTTTTGGGATAATCATTTTTTTTTGCTTTGTGTAATTTTCCATAATCAAGAGCTTTTATTTAGGATTTTTGGTTTAACCCCTATAAAACAAGAGTAATCTTTTAAATGTAGATTATTAATTAAGCGGTTAATTTTTTCTTTAAAATTAGATGTTTATCTGCGTTTCTTGTTCGAGATTTTACGTTCCTAACAGTCCATGCAACCTTTCATTATTGTAAAATTTCACATAGCGTTTTAATATCTGTTCTATCTCACCAAAACTACGATAGTCGAATCTAGTGTAAAGTTAATGTTCATTTGTCGGTTAAAAGCTATCGGATAGCCTGTTCATTGACTATTTGGAAAGGTGAATAACAAAAAACACCATCCATCACCCCGTTTCTCACCCACATTACAACGTTTCCATTGTTGTGCGACCGTCCTGATTCCCTTTTATATCTCACATCTTACTAAACTATTATTTTAGGAAATCAGCATCTTTATATGCCGGATTTGGATAGTTATATATCCCTTTACCATTTGCGGTTCCCATTTTTCCTTTGTCGAGATATGCTGCTTTTAACCATTTGGCACCTTTTGCAGAAAGTTCATCTCCTTCATCTCCCTGTGCTTTAAACAAATTATAGGATGTGTTTGGTCCAATGATATCCAAGAATGCGAACGGGCCTAGTGGTGCACCTGTTGAAATCATCCAGGTCTTATCAATTATTTTTGGGTCAGCAATTCCATCTGCCGCCATTTGAATACTGGCCTTAAGGTGGGGGACCAATAGCGAATTTAAAACATAGCCCGGTTGCTCTTTATGTAATGGGATGGGATCGGAACCATCCAATCGCTTTCGCAAAATCAATCACTTCTTCAAATACTTCTATAGACGTGCGCTCATGCTTCATGACTTCAGCAATATTCAGTTTCCAAATTTCGTTGGCAAAATGTAAATGCAAGTATTTTTCAGGTCGATCTGTAAAATCTACAAGTTGACTTGGTATCATGGTAGAGGAGTTAGAAGCGAAAATTGTTTCTTTATTCGCAACTTTCGACAACTTTTTATAGAAGTCTTGCTTAATGCTGAGCAATTCTGGAACCGCCTCGATAACTAAATCAGCGTTCTCAACAGCTTTTGCCAAATCGGTATATAAGGAAATACGATTGTATCCATCATCCACTTCTTTTTTCGAGCCATATTCATCTTGTTGATAGCGTTCTTTTAAAACGTTAAATCGTTCTTTCGCTTCCTATAATGCTTCATCACTAATATCGTAAGCTGAAACCTTAAATCCTTTAAATGCTGTTTGAAAAGCGATTTGGCTACCTAATACTTTAGCTTTCAAAAAGTTCATTCGCATTTAAGCGGTTTTGTTCGGCATTATTTCGACTGCGCTCAATAGCCGAAAAAACCTCATCTAAAATGGAAACAATGCGCTGTTGTTCGGGGAGGGGTGGAACAAGCATTTTAATTTTTAGTAAATCAGACTTTACTAAGCTCGGACGGCCTGAACCCCTGTCCATTTCAGTGAAGTCAAAGCTAAGACAGAAGTAATGTAGAAACCTTTTGTCTAAACTATCTTTTGCATGCAAACCAAAAGCTGTATCAACATTCCAAAACTTTTCTTCAATCAGCATTGGATTATTAATCGTTCCCTTTCTTCCAACAATTGTAGTTCCTTCTTCACAGATGTAATCCTTAGCGTATCCCATTATCTTACCTGCGCTTCCTATGATGGGAAATTTTCCCTTTAGGATCTTCAACTTCCTTTTGGTTACGCCCGCTTCGGATTTCAAGCACTTCATCCCAAATCTTTTCTGTCCAACCTTCCATCATACCAATCCCGAAATTGCATTAAAAATACTCTCTACTGACGTGGTTTCCATCTTAGAGAACGCAAACCATTTTTACCCAAATCTTTGAGTGAAGCACCTAAGTGATACACTTCGGCATTGTCAATGATCAAAAAACGGTCGTGGCTTTGGGTAAAGGGTTTTGCTTCAAAATTGCCGTATTGCTCATTGGCTTTTTGCACGTCCAACTTCAGCTGTTTACTAATAGTCTTAGTCAACAGCAGAGCCTGTACGCTTTTGCTCTTTTTGGCCAAATGGGTCAAGGTGTTTTCGTTGATGTAATTATCGATCAACACAATGCTCTTTTTGGCAGAGCGGATGATTTTAGAAGCCAATTCATAGGCATCAAATACTTGTCCGTCAAAGAATACGCCTTGGTTAGGAATTACATCTTTGCTTTCTAGCGCTTTAAACACTTGCTCAAATTTTTGGTCTGTTTCTATTTGTTGGCGTTCTACTTTATCTAAGCGATAGTTGATCAGTGAGTTTTCCAATAGCGTCTGTCGCATTTTTACAAATGCATCCATTATTTGAACACTCACGTTCACAGCTGTTTCACTGTTTAAAACAGCAGATAGCATAGCCACACCTTGTTCGGTAAACACATAAGGAAACGTTCTTCTTTTTGCGGTCGCAATTTGCGACTGCAAATCATTGTCTGTTTCTGCGGTCGCAATTTGCGCCTGCAACGTTTCCCATTCCAATGCAGAAAGTTGAAACATAAATGACTCAGGAAACCTTTTAGTATTTCGTTTTACTTGTTCATTCAATCTTTTGGTTTCCACATCATAAAGTTCAGCCAAATGATAATCAATCATCACCTGCTTGCCCCGAACAGTGAAAATTCTGTTTTCAACCTGCTTTATCGTTATGGCTGCTTTTTTACTCATACCAAGTGTTGAATAGTATCTAAGATTTCAGCGCTTTCATCATCCAAGGCTTTTATTGCTGATAATATTTCTTGTGGTTGGCGCAGCGGTGCTTCTTCTGGGGTATTTGGGTTTTTTACGCTCAGATCAAAAGTGCTTTGGTCAACGTCCTTCATATTTACCGTCCAAGAGTTTTCGCTTTCTGCGAAGTTTTTTTGCAGTTCAATAAACTCAGCCAAATCCTTTTCATTGAGCGGGTTAGTCTTACCCAAATTGCGGCCTGGGTTTAAGGAGTAAAACCAAACCTTTTGTGTGGCTTTGCCTTTTTCAAAAAACAGCACCACTGTTTTTACACCTGCACCTGTAAACGTTCCGCCTGGTAAATCCAAAACGGTGTGGAGGTTGCAGTTCTGCAATAGTTCTTTTCGCATAGCAATGCTGGCATTATCGGTATTGCTCAAAAAAGTGTTTTTAATCACCACACCTGCTTTTCCACCTGCTTTCAATATTTTAATGAAGTGTTGCAAAAAGAGGGAAGCCGTTTCGCCTGTTTTAATGGGAAAGTTTTGTTGCACTTCGACACGTTCCTTTCCACCAAAAGGCGGATTGGCAAGCACTACATTGTAGCGGTCTTTTTCCTGTATGTCGGCCAAGTTTTCAGCAAGCGTGTTTGTGTGTATGATGTTGGGCGCTTCCACACCATGCAAAATCATATTCATAATGCCAATGATGTAGGCCAATGATTTTTTCTCCTTTCCGTAAAAGGTGCGTTTTTGCAAAGTCTCCCATTCTTTGGTGCTTAGTTCCTTTCCTGATTTCAAATAGTCAAAGGCTTCACATAAGAAACCCGCAGAACCCACAGCACCATCATAAATTTTGTCGCCAATTTTTGGGTCAACCACTTTTACAATGGTGGTAATGAGCGGTCGAGGCGTGTAGTATTCACCACCGTTTCGCCCGGCATTGCCCATGTTTTTGATTTTGTCTTCATACAGATGGCTCATTTCGTGCTTTTCTGCATGGGTTCGAAAACGCAGCTCGTCAATGCGGTTTATCACTTCTCGCAAATTGTAGCCGCTTTGGATGCGGTTTTTCAGTTCGCTAAAAATCTCGCCAATCTTATATTCAATCGTGTCAGCATTTTCGGCAGACAATTTGAATTTTTTGAGGTAAGGGAAGAGCTTGCCGTTTACAAAGTCCAAAAGGTCGTCACCTGTCAGGGCATTGTGGTCAATTTTTCCGTCAGCTAATTTGGGAGCAGCCCAAACACTCCATTGATATTCTTGGTCAATGATTGGTGAGTACGTTTTTCCTGTGAGTTCTGCGGAAGTAGCACGGTCACGTTCTAAGTCGTCCAAATACTTCAAGAACAGTACCCAAGATGTTTGTTCCACATAATCCAATTCACTACCACATCCTGCGTCCTTATGAAGTATGTCGTCTATATTTTTAAAAGTCTGTTCAAACATTCGTTTTCTTGTATTTCAGTTTTTTTCAATTCAGTTTCAATTTCTGTCAAGCGTTGGCTAAAAAATAGCTCTTCTGGTTCTTTCAGCGTTTGCCTGTGTGTAGGCAAAAACCAAATGTGCTATTTGTGCGGTGGCTCTTTTTTCGCATGGCATACAACGTCCCGCCCGAGTTGGCGAGGTTTTTAGGAAGGTACAAAATGTAGGGTATAAAAATGTCGTTAACTCGGCCGTTGTGCGAAGTCCCGAAGGGCGAGCGCAAGGGCAGGAGGAACTCGGGCGGGACGTTGATGCGAAAGACCGAAGGGATTTCGCATCAACGGTCTCGTATAACCGTCAGTTACGGGTTTATATGCGTTAATTTTCGGTTAGGCACTGACGTTAGCAATTCCGAATGGATTCGGACGTAGTCGAATCCGCCGTAATTGCGGTTATACATTGTTGTAGCCAGTTTTTTTAATTCCCATTCAACTGTTTTTCATATTCTTCCGCATCGTACGTTCCGATTGATTTTTGGACGAGTCCTTGGTCATTCATAGTCCATTCTTCAAATCCGCTGAAATCAACTTTGTTGCCAGTTCCGTTTGGTCCAGAATTAGTTCCTTTAAAAGTCCAGTAATATCGATAGGTCTCATTTCCCTTTGTCAGACTGTCCATAATTAATTCCAAATCAGGAAATGCATCCATATAGGATTTAGCAGTTTCCGCTAATTGTTTTCTTCCGACTGCTGGTGTTCCGTTATTTACAGTTAGTGTTCCATCCTCTGCGTAAAATGAAGCCATTTTTTCAGGCACTTTACTGTTCCAAGCATCGGTATATTTTTGTCCGAATTCGACCATTTTATCCAATTCCGACTTATCAGATTTGCATCCCGTCATAATGTTTAAGACTATTAAAAGTGTTATTAAAAATGAATGTTTACTTTTCATAAAATGCTTTTTTTCAAATTGGCTACGGTCTTGTGTATGAAACGTAGCGTGTAAAAAGACACTAACTTTTCGGATTTGGCACGAGCCGAATTTTTATTTTTTCTATTTATCTTTTAATTTATAAATATACAAAAATAAAAATTTGGTGGACTTAATAAATAAGCAAAAACCTTTCGTAAAGCCTGTAATAGCTATGTTTTATACACGTTGTTGTAAGTAGTGCTTTTCATTCAGGCTGTTTTTCCGATGTTTGTTATTTAGTTTAAAAGTAAGCGTTGGGAAGACATACTCTTTTGAAATTTTTGGCGTAGCATTGGCTGAAGCGAATTGCGAATGTGTATGGCTTTGAGCTTTGGCTTTAATAAAATTAATTTCGTTTTATAATTATCGAATTAATGTCAATAGATTTGTTAGTTTTGCGTTTATAAAATTTAATAATGAAATTGTTTTTTAAATATATAGGTGAATATTTAAGATTGTATCCACAAATAAGGTTTTCAAAGACTGACGAAGTGTTAATTCGAAATTCAGCTATGAATCATTTGGGTTTGACCAACCTGAATCAGATGAGAGATAGATATGAAGGTCAGGCTTTTTTTGAAAAAACAATGAAAAACATTGGTGGTTTAATGTCTCTCCAGAAGCATTTAAATCTTGAACTTATAGATTTGGATAAGGTTAATTTAGGCGATTTTCAGCCATATATAAAATTGGATGGAAAAAAAGTAAATATCAATGTTTTTGATTTCGGAAATTTGCCATTGATAAAGACAAAGGATATTAAAAATCCAGTATTTTTTATAATACAAAAAGATAGTTTAACTTTTTTGCTTTGTGGTCTTGCAACAAAAGATGTCATAAAAAATAATTTGATTGATACTTCCGTAGTACAATCAAGTACTGATGAATATATGGATTTTGTAGGTTTTAAATTTTTAGAAAAAATTAAATGATTTATTCCTCATCTTCTGGAATAGGTTCGTTATTCATAAAAGCCTCAAATGCTCCAATAGGTGCAAAATCTATGTTGATAATAGAATAGTCTCCTTTTTTTCTCCACAGGCGAACGGCATCTGTTCCTTTTTTTTCCAACCATTCACGAGTAACTTGATTTCTTTCTTTTAAACCTAAAACATCGACTAATAGCCATTGACCTAACGCGTCTTGACCAAATCTTTTACCGTTTTCATCATATTCTGTGTTACTGCCTGACTGAAAATTTTTCATATTATCTCCAGTCAATAAAGCAGGGATTTTTTTTCCGTTAGGAAGTAATAAATGAAAACGAACTTCAGGTCTTGCTTGTTTTGTTCCTTTTAGTTTATTTCTTACTTCTATTATGGATAAAATATCTTTAGTAAAAAAGTCAGGATTTAATTTATGAAATTCTTTTGGAATTGGAATGTAGACTTCATTCAATGGTCTTGGAATATTACTATCCTTGCTTTTAGGGGCTGCATTCCAAGCATTTAATCCAGACTTTTCTTCAACCTCTTTAGAACTGAATGAATATAATGGTAAGTAAGCTTCAATTATATCTTCTTCGACTGCTTGAGGCTTATTAAGAAGATTTAAGTATGCTTCTAGAAGGAAAGAAAATGGGTCATCGATTATTTTTACATCGAATGTTTTTAGTAAAATTGACTTGTATTTATTTGAGTCAAATTTTTGCCAAATTTGAGAGTCTCCAAAAGTGTATTTATAATCCTTATTGCCGTCAGACCAAGAAAAAGCTGTCCTTGTTTTGTTAAAATCACGTAAGTTTTTTAAATCAATTAAAGGATAAGCACACTCATTAATTGTAAAACTTCCTTTGTCTCTTGTTACATAATGATAAATATTATTTTCTTCTAATAATCCAAGACGTTCATAATCGCTTAAAACCCTTTCGTTTCTGATTTCGGAAATTTTGTATGCCAAATCTTCGAGATTATTTTGATAGACATTAATTTCATTCTGATAGCGTTTTAGTTGCATTACTTTTTGGAATGATGGTTGACTACCCATCCAAGTTTTTAAGCCAATTCCAACTCTTTTATCTCCAAAAACAGATAAAATATCGTGAGGTGTATTACCAATATCAACATTCTGACCTTTAAAGGATTTTGCAAATATTGTTTCTTGATATTTAGAATCAAGATAAGGAATTAAATCTCCCTTTTTTTGACGGAATAAATTTGTTAGTGCGCCATATACCTGTAAAAACTTGATATATTCTTCTCTTTGTTCCTTTGAATATTCTTCCCAAATACTCATATTACAAGACTTCTATTATTTCATTAGTAATTCTCTCTATTAAATTTGTGGTAACAGAATTACCTGCTTGCATATAAAGTTTGCTATCAGCAACAGATGGTAAAATATATTTATCCATATTGTAGCCTTGAAAAGCAAAACATTCTTTTGGCGTTAATTTTCTAATACCAAAATCATCTTTAATTAAGGGTACATTGTGTCCGCCTGTTCCCATATTTGCAGTTAAAGTAGGACAGACATTGCTTTTATTTTCACGAACATAAACTCTACGCCATTGATAAACTGTGTTTTTATTCGTCATTGCTTTTGATAATTCAGGATAATATTTGTGTTTTTTACTATAATAATATTTATCATCTTTCTTGTCATTATCAAGAATGTCGTGTATTGTTTTTGTCAGTTTAATTTTATCAGGAAATTTAAAATTTTTATAATTTTTAACCTGTTTTGGGTCAAATGCTACTATAAAAATACGCTCTCTATTTTGAGGAATGTTGGCGTGAGTCATTGAATTCAAAACATCGTAGGAAACTTTGTAGCCGAGTTTCTTTTCCAAAATCTCAATAATAACTTCAAATGTTTTTCCTTTATCGTGCGAAACTAAATTTTTAACATTTTCAAGAAAAACAACTTTTGGCCTGTGCTTTTCTATAATTTGTTCTACATCAAAAAATAGTGTACCTCTGGTGTCTGAAAAACCTTTACCATATCCTGCAATTGAAAATGCTTGACAAGGAAAGCCAGCACAAAGTATATCAAATTTGTTTGGGATATAGTTTTTCACTCTTTCCTTTGTAATATCTCCAAATGGAATTTCTCCAAAATTTGCTCTATAAGTTTTTTGTGCCTCTTTATTCCACTCACTTGTGAAAACACATTTTCCTCCTAAATTTTGCATTGCAATTCGAAATCCTCCGATTCCTGCAAAGAGGTCAATAAATTTGAATTTTGGATTTTCAGGTGCTGGAAATGGAACTGATTTATTTAAGTCAAATATTAAATATTGTAAGGCATCTTCTGCAAATTCCTGCGTAATCTGTTGGTTTGGATATTCTTTTTTTAAAATTCTTTCTACAAAAGACAAAGCATCTTTTTTGTAGAATTGTGAAACACCGTTTTTGTGATTATGTAAATAGTGAGTAAAAGAAGCTGGTTTTGAATCATCTGGTTCAATTATTTTAATTTCAAATAACTGTCCGTCAATGGTTTCTATGTCAATTCTTTCTTTTATCATTTGATTTTGGTTTAAATGCCACAAGTTATAAAAGTTTTGTTTGTATTTTCTGTTTGTTTGGATTTTTTGTTCACATTTTGTGGTGGATAATTCGAGCGTTGGCAAGAAACAGTTCTTTTATTTTTTCGAGCGTTGGAATTTAGCGTTGGCAAAAAAATAAATGTACTGTTTGAGCGTTGGCTTTTTCAGTCCAAATGTTCAAATTTTAGCACGATTTCCGCATTACTTACAACGTTGTTGTATATGGTTTGTTGCGTGTTTCAAGCACCTAATTTAGTAAATAATTACCGACCAAGAAAGTCCGCGAGGACTTTCGTAAGTAGGGCAGAAGCCAGCAATAAATTATATACGGTGTTGTAGCACGTTTTTTATCCATTTGCATTTAATGGTGGAACTTCTCCAAATTCCTCAAAATATTTGTCTAATTCCTCTTTTTCTTTTTGTTCAGGATTACTATCTCCAATTAATTCAATAAACAAATTCTTGTAAGGAAATTGTTTTCCTATTCTTTTGTTTTTATTATATCTCCGACCGCATATATGTGGTTCGGATTTCATTTCAGGGTCTATTGTTTTCTTTAATCCAATTACTCTGTCGAGATATGAATTTGCCTTTCCAATGTATAAAACTCCATTCAAGTCTGTATTGAGAAAACGTCCAACAGATTTTATTTTGTTATCCTCTTTACAAATCAATTTATACACACCGCCTTTGTCCTCAAAAGCCTCAAATATTTTGTCCCATAATTTGTCATCCGATAGATGGAATTCTTTTGTCATTCGGTTGTGGCATATAATTCTTTAACAATCATTTCAAGTCGGACTTTTGCAAAAGATAAAGCCAAAGCAACTTCTTGATTATCTAAACCGTCTATCGAAGAATATGCTTTAGAAAAGAGCTCTAAAATGGCAGAAATCTGTTTTCTCAAATTTTCATCCATATTTTCATTAATAGTCTGCATTTCAATAAATGCTTCATAAGCATAATTGTAATTTTTATTTCCAAAATTAACATACTGTTCACGAGCTTTATAGTCCGTTGTGTTTATAGTCGTATAGGCAATTGATTGGCAAGTCAGCAACCTTTGAATTAGAGTGAATTTGGCCTTATCATATTTTTTTTCGTCAACGGTTTCTTGAGAATTTAAGTCAGTTGAAACTAATAAGAAGAATGCTATAATTGGTAAAATTCTATATATTTTCATATTTCTGATGAGTTTTTTTAAATGTGCTACAACGTCCCGCCCGAGTTGGCGAGGTTTTTAGGAAGGTACAAAATGCAGGGAATAAAAATGTCGCTAACTCGGCCGTTGTGCGAAGTCCCGAAGGGCGAGCGCAAGGGCAGGAGACACTCGGGCGGGACGTTGATGCGAAAGACCGAAGGGATTTCGCATCAACGTTTAGTATATGAAGCGTAGCATCCTGTAAGGTGCTATGATTTCATATACATTGTTGTGCTTTCGTTTTTTATTACATAAGTTTTAGAATTTCGGCTATTTCTTTTATACCCTCATCCTCTTCTGCTATGGCAATGTCTACAAAACATTCTCTTATGCTTAAAGCATTTCCTTTTAAAACTTCACCACATAACTTTGAGAAAATGATTTTCCCCTGAAATTCAGCTTTCCAAGCATCAGAATTTAATAAATATTCCAATCTTAATTTTTCAGTTTCAAGCCATTCTAGAGTTTTTGTTTTTTCTAATTCGGTAGCTAGTGAAGTGAGATTACTTTCAAGTCCATCTGAAATCAAAGTCTTTACTTCAGCAAGTGTCTTTTGATCTATTGAGTTAATTTTGGGGACTTTGATGGAGTAGTTGGCAGCAATATGTTCTTTGAAGTTCTTGTATAAGTTAAAACCAATGGTATCAGTAGCAATTCTCTTCATTTCTGCTTTTATATGTTCTACCGAAATATTATTCCCATTTTTATGAAGGTATAAATGATTAGCTACTTTGTGGAGAATTTCTTCATTTAGGAAATAGTTCTCAATGTGTCTTCTTTTCAGACAGATTAATTTTTGACCTGCTTCTAATTCGTCAATTTGGTCTTGCCTCAAACCGTCTCTGTCTCTTAGCATATACATATCAACCCCGAAAACGGAATTCCTTAATTGTTCTTCCACCGCTTTTAGTGCTCCTATATTTGCAACAGAGCCAACAGGACTTACTTTCAACTCTGTATTGACTGATTGGGCTATTTTATGATACGTTAGTCTATCAATACTAGAAGATTCTCCTTCTACAAAAACTATTTTTTTACCTACTGCAAATAATCCAAGATTTTCTCCAATTAGTTGAACTAATTCGTGATGACTGTGATTTAAATCACTAAGTCTGTGTGCTTGATTTGCTCCAGTTTGAGTTGAATCAATAAAAAACACATTCCCAGTAGAGTAATACGTTGATATTAAGTCAGCTGAGTGAGTCAAAAAGATGAACTGATTTGTGTGTTATCCTATTGATTTTAATGATTCTATTAATTTAAAAGTAAGGGTTGGATGTAGATGTAATTCTGGCTCATCAATAATTAATACTGAATGTTTTATTTCTTTCCTAGCAACGTCAAATAATACCTTTATTACTTCTTGCTCTCCTGAACTCAAAGTTTGAAAAGGTAGTGCTTGACCAGTTTCATCTTTATATTGAAATTCCCTTGGTTGGGCAGGGTTAATATCGATCAGTTCTTTTCCTGGTAATAGGTCTGAAAAGATTTTTTTATATTTTTGAAACGGATCAGGATTTTTTTGAATTATTTCTTCTCCTTTGGTTGGCTCTTTTTTCAATGAGTCTGCTAATTTCTTATCTCTAGAAGCCGATTTTTGATGAATGTAATTGACGAAATTTTGCCAACGACCTGAAAAAGCACTAAAATAATAATTGCCCGGCCCATTCGTATCATCCGGGTCTCCTGCTAACCAATTTACTGGATTATATTTAAGTGCCTGTATACTTCTATTTGAATCAATCTGTACCAATGATCCAACATATTTTCCAGCACCATATTTTCTGCTATTTATGTAATTATTTAATGTTTGGTTAGGTTGTCCTGTCTTCACTTCTACACTAGAACCATTAAAATACTTTGGATCTTCTTCTTCTGTTCGTGTAGCTTCAATAGTTATATCCATTACAGGATCCCCTTGAAGTGTTTGAACAATTGCTTGCTTCAATCTTGTTTTACCAGATCCATTTGCCCCAGCTATGATAATAATGTCTCCTAAATGACCCATTTCAATATTCTTTATGGGTTTAAAGTCAGTAATTTTAAAAGATTTTATTCTCATATTTTTGTTTTCTTAATGAAGCACAACGTCCCGCCCGAGTTGGCGAGGTTTTTAGGAAGGTACAAAATGTAGGGTATAAAAATGTCGCTAACTCGGCCGTTGTGCGAAGTCCCGAAGGGCGAGCGCAAGGGCAGGAGGAACTCGGGCGGGACGTTGATGCGAAAGACCGAAGGGATTTCGCATCAACGTGTTTGTATATGGTTTGTTGCGTGTTTTCAGCACCTAATTTAGCAAATACAAACCGAATAGAAAATCCGCGAGGATTTTCGTAAGTAGGCTAGAACAAGCAATAAATTATATACGGTGTTGTGCTTTCGTTATTTTTTATTTACTTCTTATCGTCAATTTCTTTATCAATTTTATTTATAATATCAATAAATTGGTTTCTTATTCTTGGATATAATAGGTCAGTTAAATTAAAGGTTACCGACATATACTCAATCATATTATTCTTAAAATAATCGTCATTAAGAACAGGTTTGTTTCCTTTGCTTATGGCTTTAGATTTGCCTATTCCAAGTTGATTGTTAAATCCTACACTTTCTAATATTATTCTCAAATCTCCATTCCGACTTATTCGCTCTATTATTTTCTTTTGTAAAGTATTTATAGAGTTCTCTTGAAACTTTACTTGTTCGATAAAAGGTTCGAGTGCTATTAATGTCAATCTCAAACTATCGTTTTCTATGTTCTTTAGTTCTCCTGAATTCTTAATTTCGGTAAGCACACTATTTTTATAATTGAAACCTACAAGAGTTGTAAATGTATTAAAGAATACTTGAGAGACATATGTTTCTGACAGCGTATCTTTGGATTCATCAATTAAACGAAAAACCTCTTTTTGTCCTTCGACCTGTTTTTTAATTCTGCCTAATTCAATGTCAAGGCTTGTGATATTACTTAAGGCCTCTTTTTTTAATAAGTTTAGATATTTTAGTTGATTGGAATTTGCTTTTCTATTTTCATTCCAATTGTTAATACTTAACGCTAATAAGATTCCAATAACGACAAGTACGATTTCACCAATCGCATATTTTAAATACTTTCCAGTTTTGCCTTCTGTAAGTAAATTTTGTCTGATTTTTCTAAAGAATTTTATCATTGGTTAGCGGTTTCTGGTAATGAAGCACAACGGTCTCGGCTATGAGTAGTTGCGTGGTTTAGCGATTAACTTTGCAAGTACACACCAAGTTGGAAATTCCGCAGGAATTTCCAAAGTAGGCGATATCAAGCAATTAATTATAGCCATTGTTGTGCTTTCGTTATTTAATGTAATCACTTTTAACTTTACATTTATCGGCTAATTTCGAGTTCATTATATTTATTTGATTATCAATAAGATTCAATAATTCTGAACGTCTTCTTAATAGAATACCTTCCATCACCAAGTCTTCATATAACCTAGCTTTTGTTTCTTCTGGTATTTTGTTAGGAAAATCAACACTTAAATTTTTTTGTATTTCTCTTGGAAACAATTTCTTATATTCCGCGTGCAATACTCCTGAATTAAACCAATCTGCTGTTTGTGCTAACCGATTAAATACAAGGTTCATATTTCCTAAAATTACACTATTCAAATCTTCTGTTTTTTTGATATATTGATTTAGTGATTTTCGGATTTGACTATCTTTCAGCGTATTTATATTCCCACTAGACTTTATATCTTCATAAGTAGATGAATTTGGAATGAATGATTGAGTCATATCCCTTCTAGAAAGGTTGATTTTACTTCCTAATTCTGTTAGGTCTATATTTTCACTTTGAATTGTTGTAATTGCAATATTTGAGTTTTCAATACGCTTCTTGTTAACTGCTATTAATGTCTTAATTTGTTCTTTGTCCTCTTCTATATCATTTAGTAAAAGGCAATAATACGATTCTTCCAGCTCGGATGATTTTCTGTTTTCATTCCAGTTATTAATTCCTAATGCAATTAAAATTCCAATAACTACCAAAATAATTTCTCCAACTGTAGTGGTCTAGGAAAATAGGACAGCAAAACAATAAAATGTTAATTTGCTG
>NZ_CAXBLF010000068.1:0-15978 GCF_963976535.1 uncultured Algibacter sp.
CCAAAAGATATATTTTCTCCAATACCATAATCGTAACTAACATTAATACCAGTACCATTCTCTTGTAAATTAGTACCTACTTGAAATTTGTTGTCGTCTTTCCCTTTATAAGCTTGCGCACTAACTAAAGAAACACTCAATATTGTTAATAATAAAATTAATTTTTGCATGATTTGAGTTTTAAATTTAAGTCGGCAAATATATTACAAGTTTTTTATAATCAAAGGGTTATTTATAGATGTTTATGGGTTTTTAATATGGCTTGTTCATTTTTCCAATCAATCCATTTTTGTCCTTTTATACGTCGCATAACATTATCAAAATTGCGCATAACAAAAACGTTATAAACCGCTTTGCTAAAGTTTTTAGGGTTTCTAGCAATAGCTCGTAAACTCATTGAAAAACCAGGTGTTACATAGCGCATGTAGTGCCAATAGCCTTCTGGCATATATAAGACTTCACCATGATTAAGTTCCGTTTTATAACCCTTGGCTTTTTTAAGCATAGGCCATTTATCAAAATCAGGATTATTAAAATCAATATCTTCTCTAGTAATTAAAGAATGCGGAATTTTGTACAAATAGTCATTCTGTTTTTGGTCAAACAAAATACATTGTTTTTTACCTTCAAAATGAAAATGAAAAATATTTGCTAAATCAATGTCATGATGCATAAACGTGTGCGAATCACGTCCGCCAAAAAACAGCATAGGCATACCTTTCATTAGGCGTAGTCCAAAATCAGGGAATGTAAAATCTTTGTGCAAATCAGGGATTTCTTTCAGCGCATTCCATAAAAAAATACGATATTTAGTAGGCTCACGCTTCAATAAATCAATATAATCACCCAACTTCATTTTAGCATGTGGTTCATTAAAACCATCTTTATAATCTACAGGTCTATCATCATAAAGCGGGATGGTAATATCGCCTCCAACCGCTTTCATA
Source organism: uncultured Algibacter sp. (assembly GCF_963976535.1). Taxonomy (NCBI): domain Bacteria; kingdom Pseudomonadati; phylum Bacteroidota; class Flavobacteriia; order Flavobacteriales; family Flavobacteriaceae; genus Algibacter; species uncultured Algibacter sp. The sequence continues at coordinate 948 of NZ_CAXBLF010000068.1, forward strand.
TAATCTAAATTCCATTTATGGTAAGCAGGCCAATCTTCAATAAAGCGCTCAATAACTACGGGTTTCTGAGGTTTAAAATAGTGCTTTAAAAAATCAGCTTTGGTAATGGTTTTTACACGCGGAATGTCCTGTAAGTTTAACGACAAAGTTATTTTGGTTTAGGTCTGTAAAGTTAAGAAAACGTAACTAAATAGCAGTTCTAAAAATAGCTTAAACGTTAGTTAAAACTGTAATGCAAACCAAATAATACATTGCTAGGAGGCATGGGCACAAAACCAGTTTCAATATATGCTTCATTAAAAATATTAGCAGCAGTTAGTGTAAACTCAAATTGTTTAACAGCTATTACTATAGAGGCGTCCCAAACATTATAGCTAAGACCAGCAGTACGTTCAGCATGCTTGTAGACAATATTGAAGTTCATGTTTTTAACCAATTGCGTACTTAAACGCGAGGTGACATGGTGCTTTAAAGAGTTAATAGAGTACCGAGAAAAGTTGATGTTTAAATCGCCCACTTCATCTTCAATAAAGGTATAACCAAGTGAAAAATTCTGATTTAAATTATTAACTTTAAAGTTATAGCTTGTATTAACTTCAAACCCTTTGGTGTATAAATCGCGAAGGTTGGTAGCCATAAAACGGTCTGTTTCATTTTCTTTTACATAATCTATTAATTTATTGGCATCTCTATAGAATACAGCAAAAGAACCTGTAAATTTTGGTGTAATATATTTTCCGCCTACTTCAACAGAAAGGGCTTCTTCTGGTTCTAAATTGGCGTTACCAACAGTTGCAGGGTCGCTATAAAATAAGTCAGTATATGTTGGTATGCGGTAGGTGTAACCTGTGTTTCCGTAAATTTTAAAATTATCAGTTAATCTGTAGCCAATATCTAACCCAGGAAAGGCGTGGAATTTAAAATCTGAAAAATAAGTTACTGCAACACCTGGAGTAATATCCAATCTGTTATTCAATAATTTAAATTGATGTTCTAAAAAAACATTAGTCATAAATCTATTTCTATTGCCTAAATTATTACTTCTGATGTAAATTTTTGAAAGATCTACCCCAAACCCAGTAACACCAAGTTCAGAATTATAAGACGCATTTACTTCTGCTCCCATCTTATCTGTAATATGCAAGTTTCTAAAAAAATTGGGCTCGTTTCGTTTTAATAGAAACATATCCTGATTGCGCTTCCAATACACGCGAGGTTTTATTTTTAGTTTTTTAGATTCGAAGGTTGTTGTAAAACCAATTAAACTATTTTGGGTTTCTTCGTATTCGTTCCACGCTGGATTTGTGGTATAAAAATTTTCAGCTCCAAATTTGCGATCAAAAAACGTCGCAATCATTTCAACAGCTTGTGCCTTTTTATTGAAAACACTTTTAATGAAGTAGTTTGAATTATTATAGTCTGAATTGTTTCTGTAACCTTCAGAAGTTAATTTACCCACATGAATAATATGTGATGAATTTTCTAACTCTGATCCTAGGGTAACTGAACCATTTAATTGCCCAAAAGAGCCCGTTTCTAAATTAGTAGACACCGAATTTTTTAGTTGTTTTTTGGTTACAATATTAATGGCACCTGTAAAAGCATTTTGCCCAAATACACGTGCTGCAGGTCCTTTAATAATCTCAATACGCTCAATAACTTCAATAGGTAATGCGGCATTCATGGTATGGTGTCCTGTTTGTGCGTCGTCCATTTTAATACCATCAATAAGTAATAACGTTTGGTCGAAACTTCCTCCTCTAATATATACATCGGCTTGACTTCCAGCAGTTCCGCGACGTCTTATATCTACGCCAGCAACTTGCTGTAATAAATCGGCAACATTTGTAGTGGCGCTATTTTTTATGTCTTCTGAAGATATAATATCTATAGTTCTGGAGTTTTCTTTAAATGGTAAATCTATCCGAGTTGAAGTAATAATAACTTCCTGTAAAGAATCTGTTTTTATAGATTCTATTTGAGCATGTCCAATTGACATAAATAATATAAAAGCGGTTAAAGCGAATTTAGTCTTCATAAAATGATTTGTTTAAAACGTTGCAAAAGTCGTAACTTTCCGGACGAGTAGAATAGTCCAGTTTTAAAACAATGAATAGTCCGGTTAGCCATCTTCTAAAACAGTTAATACATTTTGAGAAATCCAGTGCTCAACCTATTTATATTCAAATTGCACAACAAATTATAAATGCGATCCAACGCGGTTATTTATCTAAAGGTGAAGTATTACCAGGAACGCGTGTTTTAAGTCAGATATTGAAAATTCATAGAAATACAGTTGTAGCGGTTTACGATGAGTTAGCCTCTCAAGGCTGGGTAGATATAATCCCCAACAAAGGCACATTTGTTTTGGTGCCAGAACAAACAACACCTACAATTAAAGCAACGGCACAACGCATAGATCAAGTGTATGACTATTCTAAAATTACTGGTTTTCCATTTCAGCCGTCATTTAATTTGTCTTCTACATTGCAAATAACAACCGCTAAGTATAGTATTAATGATGGGAACCCCGATTTAAGATTACATCCTGTACATCAATTTTCAAGATGGTATAGTGCCGTTATGAAGCGAAAAACTTTAATTAAAAAATGGAATCAAACAGCCCAATTGTCTTTTTCGGTATTTGAAACGCAACTTTGCAATTATTTAAATGCTACAAGAGGATTTCATATAAAACCATGTAACCTTATAAGTACGCGAAGTACAGAAATGAGTTTATATATTGTTTCGCAGCTTTTAATAAAACAGAACGATATTGTTTTGGTAGGGCATTTAAGTAACTATGCGTCGAACATGATTTTCCAGCAAGCAGGTGCTGCTATTAAAACAATTCCAGTAGATTCTAATGGTTTAGATGTTGATTATATTAAAACCCATTTTGTAAAGGGAAGTATCCGTTGTGTTTATATATGTGCCCATAGGCATTATCCAACAACAAAAACACTAAGTACAGGGCGACGCTTAAAATTGTTAGAATTGGCCAAAGCATACCAATTTGCCATTATTGAAGACGATTACGATTATGATTTTCAGTTCGAAGGTTCTGCCATGTTACCAATGGCAAGTGCCGATGCTAATGGCATGGTAATTTATTTAGGGAAACTTGGGCAATCGTTATTTCCAAGTTTTCAAACAGGATTTGTTGTAGCACCCGAAAATTTAATTTCTGAAGCAAAAAACTATTTGCAATTGCTAGACAAACAAGGCGATATTATACAAGAGCAGATACTTTCTGAGTTAATTCAAGAAGGTGAAATATACCGCCTCATGAAAAAAAATATCATAATTTATAAGCAAAGGCGCGATTGTTTATGCAAGTATCTAACAACATATTTTGAGGGCGCTATAACATGGGAAATGCCATCGGGCGGATTAGCAATATGGGTGCAGTTTGAATCTAAAATCTCATTGGTTAAGTTAGCAGAAGAAGCCGAAAAAAACAATTTGTGTCTTCCAAAAACCACGCTTTATCAAGACAGAGATACATGTGCTATTCGTTTTGGATTTGGACATTTAAATGAAGAAGAAATAGCCCTTGTAGTTAAAAAACTGAAAAGGGCTTATGATGTAGTGGTTTTAGAAACTATTGAAGATAAATTTTAAATGTTTTCCGAAATGTCAGTTCGCTATGTCATTCAGAACGAGGTACGAAGTGAAGAATCTGTCTTTTATCATTTAGAGATTCTTAGGCTTCGCCTCTGAATGACATTAATGTTACTTTTCTATATCAAACTCGGTTTTGCAATCGTCACACCTGTATTTATGTCTTGTGTAAAATGGAAGTGCTGAAAATAATACACCAAAAACAAACCAGAATAATGATTTAGCATCTTTTATTGTTGAAAATAACTCAACGTGATGTCCTTTGCAATTTGGACAGCTAATCGTGTGTCCTTCATCATCAACAGAATATTTATTTATAGATTCTAAAATATGTTGCGCCTCTAAAGCGTCCGTTGATAAAACCTTTAGTTTAACTCCGCCAATCGCGTTACTTACCAAAGGATCAGTATCAATGGTTAAGTTGTCAGTCAAGAATACTTGTATGCCTTCAGCTTCTAAACGACCTTTTATAATTTGAGCTTCAGTAGAATATTGAAATCTGGCTATAGTTTTAAAGGTGTCACTCATATTCTTAAATAATCATGTGATGAAAAATTCACCAATATATTTTGGGTTCCAATTTGGTATAGGGCATTATTCGCTTTGCGTTCTTCTATTTTTTCTTGTAGTTTTTTGGGTAGTATAAATCAAAGATAGTCAAATTGCAAAAATAAATTTTTAATTAATAATTATTGTTTTTCGATAATTTTATATATATTTGTTATCGTTAAACAATAATTATTATGAAAAAATTAGCCTATATATCATCCGTAATCTTATTTTACAGCTTCTCAATTTTATTTCTTTTTATACTGGTTTTTTCAATACTATCCTATTTTGAATATAAATTCGGAGTACAAATTCCGTTTGTTGAAGTTTTGGAAAACCATGCAAAAGTTAAAGTTCCTTTACTTGGTTTACGAATAAATGTTCCATTTAGTTACGCTATTCTTATTATGTGGTCTGCCATGTTATATTATGCTATTTATTTTTATGCGTTTAAAGAATTTCTTAGAATATTTATCAAAAAAAAGGTGTTTGAAGCTAAATCGTTAAAACGATTGCGGTTTTTCTTAAAATTAAACTTAATTCCTTTAATCTACATAGTAGCATTTACAGCTTCTTTTCTATTAAGAGGAGTGGCCATTCGTCTTGAGGATGATTATTTTATTGTGTTAGCGCATTTAGTAATAGCTTTTTTAATATATCTGTATTTAGATATTCTGAAAAAGGGTAAATATGTACAAGAAGAAAGCGATTTAACTATATAATGATGAAACATCCATAACTAAATCTTGATACCCATGAGAATGATTAAATGGATGCTACATAGCCTGTTCCGACAATTTCGGAGTGACCAATAAGAAAACAATAGATATAAACACATGAAATGCCCCATAATAATTCTAGTTACCAATCGTGATGTTTGATGGCGAATTATATCTGACCTATTAAAACAATAAAATTTATACAGATGAAAGACAATACTAACATTTTAACCATTATCACTTGGGGAATTTTGCTATCCTCCGTTTCAGTGTTACTCAATGATATGCGTGAGTTTGATTTTATGCAATTCAAGGAATTTCAAAATTGGGCAAAAACGGCCAGTAAAGATGAATCTTGGTTCACGTCTAAAAACGCAATTCAATGGAGTTATCATGCCATTAGTGCCGGTTTGTTTTTCTGGAGAGGTTATCTTATTTATGGGTTTTCTTATTTTTTATCTATTCTTAAAGAAATTGAAAACGGAAACTACTTTAGCGACAAGACTATTAAATATTTTAAAAAAATTGGAAATATCTTTATTTGGTATACCATTAATATTTTAGTTTTAAGGTTTCTTTTAGCAGCGATTGATAAGTCTACTTTTAACTTTTTTAACGAACTCAAGGCAGAGTTTACCTTTTTAATTCCAGCAGGATTAGCATTTTATATTCTAGCCGAAATATTTAAACGTGCTAAGAATGCTGAAGAAGAAAATAATCTAACCATATAGTTATGTCAATAATTGTAAATCTTGATGTCATGCTTGCCAAACGCAACATGAAAAGCAAAGAGTTGGCGAAAATAATTGATATCACCACGGCAAATCTGTCTATTTTAAAATCTGGAAAAGCGAAGGCAGTGCGCTTTTCAACCTTAGAGGCTATATGTAAAGCTTTAGATTGTCAGCCTGCTGATATATTGGAGTATGTAGAAGATTAAAAAGATCTGTCAGGTTTTCAAAACCTGACAGGTCTAAATTAAAATAGTTCGATTTAAAAACGATATTTTTGAAGCACATAACAATTTTATTTTTTTTGCTATGAAAACATGTTTTTTTCTTTCATTATTTCTAATATTTTCTATTGGCTTTGCTCAAAACAATCATATCGTAAAAACAGAAGATGGCAGGCGTGTATTGCTAAAAACCGATTTTACTTGGGAGTATATTGATGCAGAAAAGTCTGTTACAAATGGTTCTGCTATGAATATTCCAAAATCAAAGGAAAGTACAAGCTGTAACCTAGCTGAAGATTTTGTTGAACCGAAATTAGATAAAAAAATTCAAGCACAATTAAAAAAAGGACGAGCGACCATAAGTCATGTAAAAAAGAAAGTAGCTAAAGATTATAATTGTTCTGTTGATGATGTTTTGTTATTATCTGTTTCAGAACAAAAAGCAAAAGGGGTTTATCATTTATGTGCTAACGGTAAAAAAGTTGCTTATAAACGTATTGGTAATACCATTATAAAAAAGGAGAAACTTTTTTAAATTTCAAGGTGTTTACTGCCGTCTATTAGCCAAAAGGGGTGGAGGTTCACCTGTAAACGGATTCCATCTACTAATGCTTTTAGCGTCCATTCCAGCGGCATTAATAACTGCTCTATCACCATAACGTTCGCGCATTTTATCAATAGCTTCACTTAAATGCAAGTGTTTTTCATTGTCTTCAAACAAATTAATTTGGTGCCCACCTTCAACTAAATGACTAAATTTTACACCAATAAGTCTTACCAGTAAACGTCTGTTATAAAGCTTTCTATATAAATCTAAAACCACAGGAATAATATTATGATCCATGGCGCTATACGGAATGCGTTGCTGCTGTGTGTAAGTTTGAAAATCGGAATATCTAATTTTAAATGTGATGCAAGCCGTTAGTTTGTTGCCTCGGCGTAATTGATAAGCTAAGTTTTCTGCCATGGCAATAATAATGCCTTTAAGTTTTGCAACATCGGTAGTGTCTTTATTAAAGGTACGCTCTGTTGAAATAGATTTACGTTCATGATATTGTATCACAGGCGAGTTATCTATACCATTGGCTTTTTTCCAAATACTGAGTCCGTTTTTACCCAATACTTTATGCATTAATTGCATGGGCATTTCTTGTACTGTTTGAATGCGTTTTACGCCCAAATCGCATAACGATTTATAGGTTACCTCGCCAACCATAGGGATTTTTCTAACAGATAAGGGTGCTAGAAAAGGTTTTTCTGTGCCTTTTAAAATTCGAATTTCATTATTAGGTTTAGCTTCGCCTGTAGCAATTTTTGAAACGGTTTTATTAATAGAAAGCCCAAATGAAATGGGTAATCCGGTTTCTATCATAATACGTTGGCGTAACTCTGAGGCGAGTTTATGACAGCCAAAAAACTTGTCCATGCCTGTTAAATCTATATAAAACTCGTCTATAGATGCTTTTTCATAAATAGGGACTCTTTCTTTAATAACATCAGTAACATTTTTTGAGAACTTGCTATAAATCCCGGAGTTGCCTCGCAAAACAATAGCTTCAGGACATAGCATTTTTGCCATACGCATTGGCATTGCAGAATGGATACCAAACTTACGCGCTTCATAACTACAAGATGCCACAACGCCTCTATCTGATGTACCACCAATAAGAATAGGTTTTCCAATTAAACGGCTATCAAGCAAACGCTCGCAGGACACGAAAAAGGTATCCAAATCCATATGAACAATAGAACGGTTGTTGTGCATTATACAGCAAAAGATTTTGGTTTATCAGAATATCTAGGATCTTCAATAATGGCTAGTTTGTACATAGAAACGACTTCAATATTAATACAATCAAACTCCTCTAAAACTTTGCCTGTAATGGCATAAATACCTCGGCCTCTAAAAGGAAATTTGCTGGCAATTGGCGGAAAATGAACGGTGTCTATAAAATACCCATCTCTATCTATAAACGTCCCAAAACACATCATCTTTTGGTTTTTTGTAACGGTATTTTTGGTGGTAATTAAGTAACCTTCAATAGTTATAATTTGCCCTATATACTTTGGTAATTGGGTTGCTTTTAGTTGATGTTTTGATGGGTTTTCTAATAACTCAAAAGGACTACAAAGTGAAAAATTAAGTAACTCTATGTCGTCAAAAGCATTTTCTAAAAAAGAGCTAGGGAGCTGTGGTGTTTTATAATTGATTTTTTCGGTTTTGAATAACGTCACAATATGTTCTTCAAGTGTAATTTTACTAATCTTTAAATGTGCCTCCCATAACAGTTCTCTTTTATTAATACCTGTAAATCTAAATGCATTTATTTTTATAAGAATTGATATTTGTTCGATGGAAATGGGCACTCGGTCTATAAAATCATCTAAGCTTTTAAAAACCCCATGTTTTTGTCGTTCTATAAGTAGGCTTTTAATTATTTTTGATTCCAATCCATTTAGAAACATAAAGCCTAAATAAATGGTTTTATGTTGAATGATGGCCATATTAAAACTCGTATTTACACAGGGAGCTTCTATAATGCCTCCATGCATTCTAGCCTCATGAACGTAAAGTTCGGTTCTGTAAAAACCACCGAAATTATTGATAGTAGCTACCATATATTCTAATGGATAGTAGGCTTTTAAAAATAAACTTTGATAACTTTCTACAGCGTAAGATGCAGAATGCCCTTTGGCAAAGGCATAACCCGCAAAACTTTCTATTTGTCGCCAAATATCTTCGATTAAAGCTTCGGGTTCTCCTTTTTGTTTGCAATTATCAAAAAAGAGTTGTTTTACTTGTAAAAACTCTTCACGTGAGCGGAATTTACCCGACATCCCTCGACGTAATTTATCGGCTTCCGCCAAGGTTAAACCTCCAAAATAATGCGCTACTTTAATAACATCTTCTTGATAGACCATAACGCCATAAGTTTCGGGCATAATGTTTAGCAAAACAGGATGTGCATCTTTTCGGCGTTCGGGGTAGCGGTAGCGTAAAATATATTCGCGCATCATTCCGGACTTTGCAACACCAGGACGAATAATAGAGCTAGCGGCTACTAATCCTAGATAATTATCAACTTGTAGTTTTTTAAGCAGCATACGCATAGCGGGAGATTCTACATAAAAGCAACCAATGGCCTTGGCATTTCTAAGGAGGTCTTTAATTTTTTCATCTTGTTTAAACCGTTTGATGTCATGAATATCAATAGGTTCTTTTTCAGGGTGATTATAAGCAACAATTTCTACGGTATCTTTAATTTTTCCCAATCCGCGCTGACTTAAAATATCGAATTTATACAGTCCGATATCTTCAGCAACTACCATATCAAACTGTGTAGTAGGAAAGTTTTTTGGAGGCAAAAAGGTGGCCGTATAATAATGAATTGGTTTTTCTGAAATAATAATACCACTGGAATGTATGCCCAAGTAGTTTGGAAACCCTTGGATGTATGTACTATATTTAATAACCAATTGCGATAATTTATCGAGCTGATTAAGTTGGTATTTTCCTCTGGTAAGCATATCCATTTCAGATTTAGGCAACCCAAAAACTTTACCCAACTCTCTTACTGAAGCTCTAAATTTAAAGGTATTATAAACGGTAAGGAGCGCTGTATTCTTAAAGGTCTTAAAAATGAATTGTGTAATATCATCACGGTCTGTCCAAGAAAAATCAATGTCAAAATCTGGTGGATTTTTCCGGTATAGGTTAATAAATCGTTCAAAATAAAGATCTAATTCTATGGGGTCCACATCTGTAATACGTAATAAATAGGCAACAATACTATTAGCACCACTGCCTCTGCCTATATAAAAATAATTTTTACTACGCGCATACTCTAAAATGCGCCAATTAATGAGAAAGTACGATACAAAACCCTTTTGCTTAATAATATCCAACTCTTTTTCTATACGCTTATAAATGACTTCATTTGGGTTTTCGTAACGATAACTTAAACCGCTATAAGTTAGCTTTTTTAGTAATTTATAGTCTTCAGCTTCACTTTTGGTGTATGATTTTTGATTGTTTGGTATGTCTTGCGAAAAATCGAATGCAATATCACAATGTCCTAAAATGGTTTCTGTATTTTTTAGAATTTCTGGAAACTCCTGATACGTTTCACATAACTCATCATAAGGCAACATAACGTCGGTTTCTTTGCCTTGTTCTGTCTTTGAGAGTTTACTTAACAGTGTATTATTATCTATGGCTCGTAATAATCGGTGGGTGTTAAATCCTTTTTTATTTTCAAAAGAAACGGTTTGTAAAACCACTAATTTACTTCGGAAATTATTCCATTTTGAAAATTTGAGTTTGTTGAGGTCTTGTGGTTTTATACCTAAAAACTCATTGCTTTTAAGATTGTATGTTTCCCCATGATTATAAGGATAAATAACAAAAGTATCTTCTAATTGAGGGGCTTGTTCCGGGATTTTTAAGCTAGAATCATGAAGGAATGCAGAAAGATATATGTTGATGTTTTGAAACCCTCGATTGGTTTTTGCTAATAAAACAAATTGTTGTTGTGCGCCATTTCTAAAATCGACTCCCAATACAGGTTTTACTTCATACTTTTCAGAAAGTCTAACAAAATCTAAACTTGCTGATGTATTATTAATATCAGTCAAAGCCAATGTTTGAATCCCATTTTTTGAAGAAATGGCAAGTAATCTTTCTGGCTTTATAGTACCATAACGTAAGCTGTAATATGAATGACAATTTAAATACATAAGTTCTAAACTATTTCTTCAGACAAATCACCCAATTAAAACGCCCTTTTTTGCGTTAGCCTTCAAAAGAAAAATAAATCGTAGCTATTACTATGCTTGATTTTTGTTTTTTGTCTAACACAAAAAATCATTCCCGAAAAGTCGGGACAGGCTATTTTCTTTTTGTATGATTTGGTCTGAGAAATAGTTTAACAAAATTAGCTACAAATTAGAGTAATTGTTGCTTATATTTGTAGTAATATGAAATTTATTCAAACAAATATTAAACACTTAAGGTCCTTAAAGGGGTTTTCTCAAGAACAGTTCGCAGAGGAGCTAGGTTGGACACGCTCTATGGTTGGTTCTTATGAAGAAGGGCGATCAGAACCATCTATTGATAGGCTTATTGGTCTGTCAAAATATTTTGATATACCCATAGATATTTTAGTAAAAAACGATTTAAGAGCTGCCAAAGACACGTCTTTTATTGAAGTGGGGAATAAACGTGTATTATTTCCTATTACCGTAAATGAAGCCAATGAAGATTTAATAGAAATTATTCCTGCAAAAGCTTCGGCTGGCTATCTTCAAGGGTATGCAGACCCTGAATATATTGAGCAATTACAAAAAATAAAACTCCCTTTTTTACCCACAGGAACGCATCGGGCATTTCCTATAAGTGGCGATTCTATGCTACCTGTTAAAGATGGTTCTTTTATTGTTGCTAAATTTATTGATGATATAAACGATGTGAAAAACGGTAGAACTTATATTGTACTTACCAAAGAAGATGGTTTAGTTTACAAACGTGTTTACAATAAAATTAAAGAGCAGGGTTGTTTAGAATTACATTCAGATAATAAAGCTTATGGTGTTTATAATGTAAATATTCAAGAGGTTATAGAACTTTGGGAATTTACCTGTTGTATTAATACGCAAGAATATGATAAGAATGAGTTAAAGCTTAGTAGCATCGTTAATATGTTTCAACAACTTCGTGTAGAATTGAAATCGGTTAAGGGTTTAGAAAATCAATTTTAGATGAAAAACATTATTTATAAAAAGGCCGAAACTACCGAAGAATTACATCAAATTTTAGAGTTACAACAAATTAATATTCTAGATTCAATATCGAAAGAAGAAAGTAAAACAGAAGGATTTGTAACCGTAAAACATGATTTTGAGATTTTAAATGCCATGAATAATAAATGTGCACATACCATCGCAAAAAGTAGTGGTAGCGTAATTGGGTATGCGCTGTCCATGGTTAAAGAGTTTAAAAATGAGATTGATGTTTTGAAACCTATGTTTAAGGAAATTGAGAATTCCGTAGATTCAAATCTTAGCTATATAACCATGGGGCAGATTTGCGTTGATAAAACGTTTAGAAAACAAGGTGTATTTAGAGGTCTTTATAACGCTATGAAAGCACATGTAAAACATGAATTTGATGCGATAATTACAGAAGTAGACAAAAAAAACACGAGATCTTTAAACGCACATCAAGCTATTGGCTTTGAAATATTAAAAACCTACAAATCGAATAATCAAGAATGGGTTTTGCTATCTTGGTCTTGGCATTAACCTTATATAAATTTATAAAAAAAGTAAAATGTATTTTAAAACCAGCCTCCTATTAATAACTTTATTGCTTTGTTTTAACTGCGCAGAAAATATTCCTTTGCCATTTCAAGACGAAAAAAATACCGTATTCACATCTATTCCCCAAAGTCATTCTAAAATAGATTTTAAAAATACAGTTGAAGAAAATTTGTATTTTAATTTCTTAAACTTCAGTTACATTTATAACGGTGGTGGCGTTGCTGTTGGCGATATTAATAATGATGGATTGGAAGATATCTATTTCACATCCAATCAAAATTCAAATAAATTATACTTGAATAAAGGCAATTTTGTTTTTGAAGATATTACAGAAAGCGCCCGTGTTGAAGATCATGAAGGTTGGTCAACAGGCGTAACAATGGTTGATATTAATAACGATGGGTGGTTAGATATTTATGTCTGTAAATCAGGGTCACTAGACAATAGAAAAGCCAGACAAAACAAACTTTATATTAATCAGAAGAACAATAAGTTTAAAGAAGAAGCTTTAAAATATGGATTAAAAGAGTATAGCTTTTCTACCCAAGCTCATTTTTTAGATTATGATAAAGATGGCGATTTAGATATGTTCTTAGTCAACCATCGAGCAGATTTTAGAAATAATGTATTTATTACTGATCCAAAACTTCAACCAAGATTAACTAAAGATGATATAGACCGTTTATTTAGAAATGATAATGGAACGTTTATAGATGTAACAAAATCATCAGGAGTGGCTAAAAAAGCATGGGGATTAAGTGCCTCTATTGGAGATTTTAATAATGATTCGTGGCCAGATATTTATGTGGCAAACGATTTTTTAGAACCCGATTTTTTATATATCAATAATAAAAATGGCACATTCACAGATGAAGTTTTAACGCGTTTTAAACACATTCCAGCCAATAGTATGGGCTCTGATTTTGCCGATATAAATAATGATTTACTACCAGACCTTATCGTTTTAGATATGATGGCTGCCGACAGAAAGCGCGGAAAAGAAAATATGGCAACCATGAGTACAGCTAAGTTTAACCGTTTGGTAAATAGAGGCTATCATCATCAATATATGTCTAATATGTTACAACTTAATAACGGAAATAAAACCTTTAGTGAAATTGGTCAATTTTCTGGCATTGCAAAAACGGATTGGAGTTGGGCGCCCTTAATTGCCGATTTTAACAACGATGGTTTTAATGATGTTTTTATAACCAATGGTATTGAAAATGACCTTTCTAATCAAGATTTTAGAAATAGCATGCGCAAAAACATTAAGAATCGTAAAAAAGTGAGTTTGGAAGAAGCTATTGGTATGATACCCTCTACAAAACTAGCAAATTATATGTTTACAAATAATGCTGATTATACTTTTAAGGATGTATCCGTCGATTTTGGTTTTGATGCTAAAATAAATTCAAATGGTGCTGCTTATGCTGATTTTGATAATGATGGCGACTTAGATTTGGTGCTTAATAATCAATCGGATAAAGCATCTATTTATAGAAATAATACAGAAGCTAATTATATAACAATACGTTTAGAAGGTCCAAAACATAACATAAAAGGCATTGGCGCAAAAGTTCAAGTTTATGTCAATAATACACAACAATTAAAGGTGTTATATACGAGTAGAGGGTATCAATCTTCAGTAAGTAGTCATTTGAATTTTGGATTAGGAGCATCAAAAATGGTTGATAGCTTAAAAGTCATTTGGAATGATAATAAAACACAAACATTAAGAAAGATTGAAGCAAATAAGCGTTTAACCTTATCCTATTCTAAAGCAAAAAAAGAGAATATTATTGTTAAAAAAGAAGCGTCATTATTCGATTCGATTTCTGCTTCGAGTATAGGGATTAATTACAAACATAAATCGGTAAATTTTGATGACTACAATTTGCAGCTATTATTACCTCAAAAGCAATCAACAATTGATAACGCATTAACGGTTACCGATGTAAATAATGATGGGTTAGATGATATTTTTATAGGAAATACAATGGGGTTTCCTGCGGAACTTTACATTCAAAATAGTTTAGGAACTTTTGTGAAAACGAATCAAGAATTATTTGAAAAAGATAAAGCGTATAACGATAATAATGCTTTATTTTTTGATGCTGATAATGATAACGATTTAGATTTGTATGTTGCTTCGGGTAATTACAGTCAACCTGAAAAAAGTGCTTTACTTCAAGATAGATTATATATAAATGACGGAAAAGGGAATTTTTCAAAAGGAAAGCTTCCAAAAATGTTAAGCGTTACAAAAGCCATAGCTACTAGCGATTTTGATAATGATGGTGATTTCGATTTATTTATTGGTGGGCGTTTGGTTTCAGGGAAATATCCCAACGCACCAACATCCTATTTATTAGAAAATAGAAAAGGAAATTTTATAGATGTTACTTCCAAAAGAGCTAAAGAGTTACAGTCGATTGGTTTAGTAAACGATGCCAAGTTTTCAGATTATGATAACGATGGGGATACTGATTTAATTTTAGCAGGCGAATGGATGCCTATTTCATTTTTTAACAACAATAAAGGTGTTTTTACCAAAGTTGATTTGCCAACAAACACAAAAACAGGATGGTTTCAAACCATAAAAGCGATAGATTATGATGCTGATGGCGACGATGATTATTTTGTTGGAAATTTTGGAAAAAACAATAAATTTCATCCATCGGAAAAAACGCCACTACATATTTACGCTAATAATTTTGATGATAATAACAGTTATGATATCGCTTTAAGTAAGGAATCTGAAGGCGATTTATTTCCTATTCGTGGTAAAGAATGTTCCTCACAACAAACCCCTTTTTTGAATGAAAAAATTAAAACATTTAGAGAATTTGCTAATTCGAATATT
>NZ_CAXBLF010000069.1:0-15653 GCF_963976535.1 uncultured Algibacter sp.
TTGATTGATAATTAGTTATGTCTATTTTTTTAGAAAATCAGCAAGCCCTAATTATAGAAAAGAATAGAAAACATATTAATAGGTTAGTTTTCATGATTTTTAATAATTGATTTGGGGAGGGACTCAAATATTAATTTGGGGAGGGATTCCAAAGGTATTTTTTAAACCAAAACAAAACTTAAAAATTCGTTAAAATGTAGTAAGAAATTGACTAATAGATGAAATACAAGTCGTTGAATAGATAAACTGCTAAAATTTCCGTTTTACTGAACCCGTAAAATCTTCTATTTCATCTTTTACTTTATTGAGTTCCTTTTTTACATCTTTAGTAATGCTGGTATCAATACCGTTATTTTCGGCAGTTTTTGTGATTTCATTTTTAATGTCGTTGGTTGCGTCTTTAAGTGTACGCATGCCTTTACCTAAACCACGAGCAATTTCTGGTAGTTTATCTGCACCAAAGACCATGATGGCAATAAATAGTATAAATGCTATTTCTCCACCACTAATAAATAAGAATGTTGCTTGTTGTATCACAATACAAATATAGTGAGTTGTTTTTATTATATCATTTACCAAATGAAGAATTTCTTGATTCAAACTAACTTCGAGACAAGCAATGTGAGTATCTAGCTCCTTTCATTTTAACAAAAAGAAGAAAAACTAAAATTCTAATATTTAGATTCACGCCTTTGCAGGAATTACAATTTTAATGGGAACCTCGGGACAAGCTTCGTAGAATTCTTTTTATTAAAATTTTAAGTACATGACAAAAATTAATTTTGAGAAATAAACTACTCGCAATTTTCAGGATAACAAAGACCAGACAGGTTTTGAAAACCTGTCAGGTCTACGTAACAAAAAAGCGATTGCAAAATCGGTTCTTTATGAAACATCAAATTTTATTAACCTTTTACCTTTTCTTTGAATTTATCAAATTTGTTAGCTTCAACTTTCTTAGGCCATGCATTATTTGAAGTATCAACATCGGCAGTTTCTAGATCAGGGTCAACAATTAAACTTGTTATAGCCTTATCCGTTCTAAACACTTTTTGTACTTCCTTTTCATTATATCTCCATATTTGAGCTGGGAATGTTTTTCTTTCTTTAGTCCCATCCTCATAAGCTATCTCCAATATTATAGGCATTACTAATCCGCCTGGTTTCTCAAAGGTAACCTCATAGAAATATTTAGGTGCATCTTTTAATCGTGCTTTTTCTTCTTCCGGAAGACCTTCTATATAATCAGTTAAAAATTTAAAATCTGAAACGCTTTTTGCATTTTCTGGCTTTTTACCCTCTTCTGCTTCTGCATAATACACTAATTTATCCTTGTATTCTGCTAAATCCATATTATACCTTTTTGCAATTTCTTTTGCTGTTTCTGAAGGCTGATCTGTTAAATAGTATTGTTTAACACCCTTAACACCAATATCAGTATAATCTGTGGTGTAGAACCATCCTCTCCAGAACCAATCTAAATCCATGGCAGAAGCATCTTCCATGGTTCTAAAGAAATCAGCAGGTGTTGGGTGTTTAAACATCCAACGCTGTGAGTAAGTTCTAAACGCATAATCAAACAACTCTGGTCCCATAATGGTTTCTCTTAACATATATAATGCTGCCGCTGGTTTTGTGTAGGCGTTAGGTCCAAATTGGTGAACATAATCTCCTTGAGACATTATTGGAGAAATAAAATTTTGATCGCCACCCATATAAGGTACAATATCTTTTGGAAGGTTTCCTGTAATATAATTAGGATCATAATCTAACTCTGCTAAAGTTTCAACAAAAGAGTTTAACCCTTCATCCATCCATGTCCATTGGCGCTCATCACTATTTATAATCATTGGGAAAAAGTTATGCCCAACCTCATGCGTAATTACCCCAATCATACCTCTTTTTAATCTTTCAGAATAGGTTCCATCTGGGTTTGGACGACCATAATTAAAACATATCATAGGATATTCCATTCCCATTTCAGCATGAACCGAAATAGCTTTATTATAAGGATAATCGAAAGTTAATTTTGAGTATTCTTCGAGTGTATTTGCTACAACTCTAGTTGAATGCTCTTCCCATAATGGATTACCTTCTTTAGAATATAGTGAAATAGCCATTACAGATCTTCCATTAATATTAACCGCCATGGCATCATATATAAACTTTCTTGATGAAGCAAAAGCATAATCTCTAACATTCTTAGCTTTAAAATGCCACGTTTTTTGTTTTGTACTTTTTTGTGTTTCAGCTTTTTCAGCTTCTTCTTGAGTTACAATGAATACTGGGTCTTTAAAAGATTTCGTAGCTTGCTGGTAACGCTTAAGTTGTGCTTTTGTTAACACATCTTTTCTGTTTTGCAAAACTCCTGTTGCTTCCAATAAATGGTCAGAAGGAACAGTAATCTTAACATCAAAATCACCAAATTCTAAAGCAAATTCACTTCTTCCCCAGAATTGCATATTTTGCCAACCTTCAACATTATCATAAACACAAAGTCTTGGATAAAACTGAGCTATTACATAGGTATTATTACCATCAGGGAAAGCCTCATAACCAGATCTTCCTCCGTCTAAAACATGATTATTAACATTGTACCACCATTTTATTTGAAATTTAAATGTTTCACCTGGCGCCAATGGTTTAGCTAAATTTATTCGCATCATGGTTTGATTTATCACAAACGGTAAATCTGAACCATCTTCATTCTTAACATATTCTATATTGAAACCACCGTCAAATTTTTCTTTTAAATTCGCTTTTGTAAAAGAACCAGAACTATTAAAAGCAGCATTAAAACTTTCTGTAGTAATATCTGGAGTTTTAGAATCTTTTGCACGCATATTTTGATCTAACTGAACCCATAAGTATTCCAAATAATCTTTTGAATTATTATGGTACGTTATTTTTTCATCACCAAAAATTTGACTTTTATTTTCATCTAAACGAAGGTTCATTACATAATCCACCTTTTGTTGTGTGTAAGCATAACCTGGAGCACCCGAAGCTGTTCTAGTTTCGTTTGGTGTTGCCAAAACATCTTTCATTTGCCTAAACTTGTTCTGATCTGTATGACCTTGCGGCTTTTCAGTAGCTTGCTCTTGAGCAAAAGCACCAGAAAAAAGAAATATTAATGACAAGAATAGATAAGTGTGTTTTCTCATAGTTATTTTATATTGTATTAGAAAAAAAAGTGTTTTTTACAATTTTCGTTAGAAGATTGTTATAAAATGTGACCGAAAATACTAAATTACGCATCCAACTGGCTTCATTTTAATTAAATTTTAACAAAGCATTAGGATTATCATAAGTTAAAATGACACTTTTATTTTTAGAATTTATATTCGTTTTTACGATATTTTGTTGATCGTTCTGTAAATCGAATAAAACGCTGTTAGTAATGGAGAAAGATTCTATACTTTTTACATGTTCAACTTCTAGGTAACACCTTACTATATCGCCTTCATATTCTTTACCAATATAAATGAATGTAACAGGTTTGTTATTGATACGTAACTTGATTCTATCTTGCAGGTATCTTTGAATATAAGTATCAATAATTATAGGTTCATCTTTTTCAGCAAGTACAATATTATCATCATAATTTGATTTTAATGCATTTTCAAAATCGTCAATAAATAGTCTAGAAGTAATTTGAAGTGATTCCTTTTCCTTTATATAATTAATTTGCGTAACACTTATATAGTATTTATGCATTGATGTAAACGCAAATAGCGGTATTATAAAAATAATTATCAAAATTTTAAAAACCTTCATTATTCTGATTTAAGGCTGACTAAAATACTTCTTTGATATTCAAAAAGCATTCCAAATCTTATTATTTTTTATTTGAATTAATATTCTTTAAATACTGAATGTATTTCATTCTTAAAAAAATCAAAATTTTAAAGTCTCTTTGGTTTTTACAATGCTTTACAAAATTTTCATCATCTGCACAGAAATAAAAGAAGTCCATTTTTAATGCCTCATCTAAAGGATTAGAAACAAAAAAATCTTTAGACAGTCTAGATTTTATACTTTGCATTAACACTTCTCTTTCTTCAAGTTTAACTCTATTCTTCAGCATTTTTGTTCTACCGCTAAGCCCATTTAATATAGGGTTTAAAGGAATTGATCCCGTTAAAGGGGAATACCATTTTAATTTTTTTCCATTAGGACCAGTAGTTGCTTCATCCATTTTACGCTCACTTTGTGTAGCCGGTTTGCCCGTATAACCAGGAATACCCACATCATAGAAATTAATTGGTGGTTCTCCCGCTGTGTTTGTAATATCAGACAGTAAATCTCCAGTTAACACTTTACCAACAACAACTTCATCTAGCTCATTAATATGTTCCTCCAATGTTACAAAAATAACTTTGGTAGAAATTATTTCTTTTGAAACCACCACTTCCTTCAGTTTATGTTGAACCGACGAAAATTTTAAAGTATCATTTAATTTTGCAGTAATAGTAAAAAGCCCTTTTTTATCAGTTATTGTAAAAACCTGCGCGGTTATATTTATAACATGAATATTTTCGATATTCGTATTACTCTTAATTCTACCTGATACTTTAATAGATTGAGAAAAGGTGTTCTGAAATCCCATTAAAATGAATACTATTAATACACATCTAATTTTTAGCATCTTGATGTATTAAAAATAGTTCCTTTTGTTTGACTAAAAACTCAATAAGTAATAGCTTGTTTTTAGGTTCTAAAAGTTCTGAATTTACACCATTATTTTCAACAAACGCAATAAATAAATGTACTTTTTCTTCAGGAATTTCAAATTCTTCTTGAATATAATTTAGAGTAAAAACAGTTAATAAATCCTTTGGTTTTTCATATTCATAACCAACAAAAACATCTTTTTTAATTTTTAATCTTTTTTTCGATTTAAAAATTAACCCTAGAATCGCTCCTATATTAGGTAAATAATTGCGTGCATCAGGATTTATTATGGACGTTAAATGATTTTCAATAACTGAATTATCAAACGCTTTATCATCATTATATTCAAAATCAATATCCATATTACCCATATCAAGAATCATAGGCTTTACGGTTTTTACATTAGCAACATCTGTTTCTATATTCCCTGTTAAACCAGACGAAAGTGTAACAGCGTCTAGTTGATTAACTTGTTCAACTAACTGTATTTTTAATTGTTTTGATTTAACAATATCTGTATCAATTGTAACTGTGACTGTTTGAAATTGTAATGCTGATATTTCAATAACGTCGTTTAAGGCTACTTTTAATTTAAACTCACCTTTGTTATTAGTAATTGTGCCTTTATTTGACGATTTATTAAAAACGGTTACGGCTTCAACATCGTTGTTATTTGAAAAAAGAATACCATTTACTTCAACTCTATTAATAGATTGACTATGAATAGAAAATGACGATAAAACTAATCCTATAAAAAATAATACGCGGCTCAAATTGGTTAAATTAGAGTATAAAGAACGTATTTCAAATCTTAAAGAAAATGTAAAGAGCCTCTAATATTTTGTTAAAAGCCATGTAGAATAGGCGTTCTTAATTTTTTGCTTTCAAGAATTCAATACTTTTTTTATTCAGAATTTCAAGAAATTCCATTTCCTTTCCGTAGTTAAGCAATGAAAAATCAAAATCACCATTATGAACAAATCTGATAAATTCTTCAACACGATGTTCTGGGATATTGAAATTATCAGTAAGAAAGTTTGAACCAAAATAATGTTTAATAGATTCAATTGGAACATCAGGCACACCTGCTTTCTTTTTGTCTTTTACCTTCGATCGAAATAAAGGAAGTAATAGCTGATCAACTACATTAACAATGTCAAGGCCATTTACCATAGTTTGGTGTTGCCTATCAACAGTAATATTATTCACTCCAGATTTATAATCTTTTTCAAAATCATACTCCTTGCTTTTTTTAACACCAAAATAAAGAGCATCTAACTTAGGCTTAAAAGGTGTAGTGGCTGCTACATCTGTGATTAAATTTCCCGACAGCCCTTTTGTAAATACTATAACTTCATCCAACTTATTAATCTCTTCAATTAAAAAAAGTTTCATTTTCTTTGATTTGAGAATAGCTGCATTAACTTCAAAACTTATATTTTGATATTGAAGTGCACTAACTTCAATGTTATCTTTTAAAGACACTTTTAATTTAAATTCTCCGTTTTCGTCAGTAATTGTACCTGTATTCGAAGACGTATTAAATATGGTAATACCAGAAACATCACTGCCTTCAACTATTATTTTTCCAGATACTTCAACCCTAATGATGTTTTGAGAAACAGCATTTATAGAGACTAAAAAAGTTAAAAAGAGAATACATTTTTTCATAAGTTTTTTATTTTAAAATTACTACTTTAAATTCAAATTGTAAAGTAAATTTCACGAAATCTTTGCTAAAAACATTTTTTGATTAGCTTTACAAATAAAACTATTATTTTATGCGAAATATTATTATTGCTAGTACGTCAACCATCCATGGTAGTGGATATTTAGAATATATTTTAGATGATTTAAAAGTGTTTTTTAAAAATGCCCATACCATTCTTTTTATCCCTTATGCAAGACCTGGTGGCATATCGCATAATGATTATACCAAAACTGCAAATAAAGCTTTCACTAAAATTAATAAAAAAGTAAAAGGCATTCATGAATTTAATAACCCATTGGAGGCCATTAAAAACGCTGAAGGTATTTTTATTGGCGGCGGTAACACCTTTGTTTTAATAAATCAATTATACAAAAACAACGTCATTGATACTTTAAAACAAACTATCCAAAACGGCACACCATATTTAGGCACCAGTGCGGGCAGTAACATTTGTGGGCTAACCATTAAAACTACTAACGATATGCCCATAGTATATCCACCAAGTTTTAATGCTTTAGGCTGGGTTCCTTTTAATATAAATCCGCATTATTTAGACCCAAATTCTAATAGCAAGCACATGGGTGAAACCAGAGAAACCAGAATAAAAGAATTTCATTCCTTTAATACGCAACCCGTTATTGGTTTAAGAGAAGGCAGTTGGTTACATGTTAATAATGATTCTATAACTTTAAAAGGTGAATTAACCGCCAGAATTTTTGAATATAATAAAGTCCCTTATGAGGTTAATTCTGGTACAGAATTAAATCAATTAAAATAAAACAATTTGGGCGTGCCCCCGAAAAAAACGGGGTCGGGCTATTCACTACTAGTCCTCGCTCCTACCTCGCTGTGGGCTATCCGTTACTATCCCTCACGCAAGCCTATCTGTCAACACCACTTTCTTTACCATTATTAAAACTAATCCGCATAAAAAAAGCCTCATATTTCTATGAAGCTTTTAAATATTTTGAAACTTTAAATCTAATTAAAGTGCAGCAACGTGTTTTGCTAAACCAGATTTAAGGTTAGCTGCTTTGTTAGCATGAATAACATTTTTCTTTGCTAATCTATCTAACATAGAAACAATTGAAGGAAACATTGTTTCAGCTTCTTTTTTATCAGTTAACTCACGTAATTTTTTAATCGCATTACGAGTCGTTTTATGCTGATATTTGTTAGTCAAGCGTTTTGCTTCGTTACTTCTAATTCTCTTTAATGCTGACTTGTGATTTGCCATTTTGTTTTTTCTTAAATTTTTAATTGTAGCCCGTAGGGGAATCGAACCCCTCTTACATGGATGAAAACCATGCGTCCTAGCCGATAGACGAACGGGCCCTTTGTTTCAAGTGTGCAAATATAAATACTAAAATCCATACTTACAATATCTTTCAAATAACTTACAACGTTTCCATTGCGGATGCAAAAATACAACTATTTTTAAATGTTGCAAGAGGTAAATAATATTTTTTTAAAAAAATTTATTATAGCCTCGATTATAACATAAATTAATACGCCTTTGCAAACAATACTCTACGTTTTGAAGGTTTTCCTGAATACACACAAACACCTGCTTCAACTTCTCCTTCTAAAGGAATACACCTAATAGTGGCTTTGGTAAGGGCTTTAATTTTGTCTTCTGTTTCATTAGTACCATCCCAATGCGCTAAAATAAAACCAGTTTTAGTTTCTAAAACCGTTTTAAATTCATCAAAAGTATCTACTTCCGAAATATGTTCATTTCTAAAATCCAAAGCTTTTTTAAATAAAGATTCTTGTATTTCTGCTAATAACCCTTCTATCTTTTCGTTCAGACTGTCAAGACTTACAACTTCTTTGGTCAAGGTGTCTCGTCTTGCGATTTCAACAGTACCGTTGGCTAAATCTCGTGCCCCAATAGCGATTCGTAATGGTACACCTTGTAATTCGTGTTGCGCAAATTTAGCACCTGGTCTATGAGTTGTTCTGTTATCGTACTTAACAGTAATATTTTTTCCTCGTAAATCACTTAAAATACCATGCGCTACTTCTGTAATGGCATTTAAATCGTCTTCACTTTTATATATAGGAACAATAACTACTTGATTTGGCGCTAAGCTTGGTGGCAATACTAATCCATAATCATCACTATGTGTCATAATTAAGGCACCCATTAATCGTGTAGAAACACCCCAAGATGTTGCCCAAACATAATCTTGCTTGCCTTCTTTATTGGCAAATTTAACATCAAATGCCTTTGCAAAATTCTGACCTAAAAAATGTGACGTTCCTGCTTGTAATGCTTTCCCATCTTGCATTAAAGCTTCAATACAATAGGTTTCTTCAGCTCCCGCAAATCGCTCACTCGCTGTTTTTAATCCTTGAATAACAGGCATTGCCATGAATTTTTCAGCAAACGTAGCATAAACATTATTCATTAATTCAGCCTCAGCTAAAGCTTCTACTTTAGTTTCATGGGCTGTATGACCTTCTTGCCATAAAAATTCTGCGGTACGTAAAAACAAACGGGTACGCATTTCCCAACGTACCACATTGGCCCACTGGTTTATTAAAAGCGGTAAATCTCTATATGATTGAACCCATCCTCTAAAGGTATTCCAAATAATAGCTTCACTAGTGGGTCTTACAATAAGTTCCTCTTCTAGCTTTGCTTCTGGATCTACTCTTAACTTTCCTGGCTTATCTGGGTCATTTTGTAACCGGTAATGCGTAACTATAGCACATTCTTTTGCAAAACCTTCAGCATTTTTTTCTTCAGCTTCAAACAAACTTTTAGGCACAAATAATGGAAAATAGGCGTTTTGATGTCCTGTTTCTTTAAACATTTTATCTAATTCTGCCTGCATTTTTTCCCAAATTGCATAACCATAGGGCTTGATTACCATACAACCTCTTACCGCCGAATTCTCTGCTAAGTCTGCTTTAACAACCAATTCGTTATACCATTTTGAATAATCTTCTGCTCTACTCGTAAGTTTTTTGCTCATATCTTTGTTTTGGCACAAATATTGTATCTATTAGAAATATAAAATAGTTCAGCAAAACTAACTATTTTTGTTATGTTCAACAATAAAATTATAGAGATATGCAATTTAACAACTACCTAAAAAGAAAAACGCCATTTGTAGCCCTTCTTGGTTTACTGTTTGGCTTAGCTTCATGTGGTTCATACCAATACGTTGGCGTTGACAGTGATGGTATTTATGGTGACATACCAGTACCTCAAAATACTGTAGCCGTTGTTGAAATACCAAACGAATCTAATAGTACTTACTATAAAAACTATTTTAAAACAAAATCTATAGAATCTGAGAACTATAACGCTAATGATGCTATTTTTACAGATATTGATGCTTACGAAGACACTAATTATGCTGTGAATGACACCCTAGTTAATGACTATCAAGGTTATGCTGGCTGGGGCCAAAACAGTAATAATGTTACCATTAACTATATAGACAACGGCTGGAATAACTGGGGCTGGAATGGTGGATTTGGTTATGGATGGAATGACTGGGGCTACGGTTATAATAACTGGGGCTTTTACAACAACTTCTGGCCATCTTATTATGGTGGTGGTTTTTATGGCGGTGGCTTTTATGGTGGTGGCTTTTATGGTGGTTTCGGGTATTACAATCCATGGGGTTATGGATATTATGGTTCTGGTTACGGAAATTATGGATATTACGGCAATAGTTACTATAATAATAGGAGAAGAGCTTCATATAGTGCTAGCAGAAGAGGTAGTTACACAGCCAATTCTAGTGGAAATAATTTAAGCAGACGAAGCTCTGTAAATTCTCAAGGCAGAGGGACCACATCAAAATACAATACAACAAGAAGAAGTAGTGTTGCTAGAAACTCTACTTCAGCTACAACAAATAGAAGAGCTTATTACAACCCTAATGGCACTCGTACATCTTCTGGTGTTACAAGAAGATCTGCAGTAACAAGAAGAACACCTTCTACAAATTCTACAACAAGATCTTCATCTTCAGCAGCAAGAAGGAGCTCGAGTTCTACATACAGACAACCAACAAGGAGTAATTCTAGTATTAGAAGATCTTCTAATAATTCTAGTTACTCACCAAGCAGAAGTTCTTCTAGTTCCAGATCAAGTACTAGATCATCTAGCAGTGGCAGAAGTTCTGGTGGTGGTTCAAGATCTTCAGGTGGTGGTAGAAGACGTTAATCTTATTTAATAAAGCGAAAAATATGCAATATGAAATGAACCGTAATATTAAGTTATAAAAGACTTAATTTTTAAATGGTGAATTACATCTGACCCCCTAAAAAAATAAAACTATGCAGATAAAAAAGTTAAATTTACTATTCATGGGTTTACTATCTATGTCTACAATTTACGGGCAAGATATAAGTGATGCCGTAAGATTTTCACAAAGTGAAATTCAAGGAACCGCTCGTTTTAGAGCCTTAAGTGGTGCTTTTGGTGCCTTAGGTGGCGATATGAGCGCAGTTAGTGCAAATCCAGCTGGTTCTGCTGTTTTTAGTAGAAGTCATGCATCCTTTACTGGGTCGAATGTAGATTCAGAAAACAGTACTAATTATTTTGGAGGCTTAACCAATTCAAATGTTTCTAATTTTGATATTAATCAAGGTGGTGCTGCATTTGTTTTTGCTAATCGTAATACCAATTCGCCTTGGAAAAAATTTACAATTGGAATAGCTTACGACAGAACTAATAATTTTGATGATTTTTGGAATGCTGTTGGTACAAATACGAATAACCAATCTATAGATCTTTATTTCTTAAGTTATGCTGACGGTGTGAGACTAGCCGATATTTCTTTGTTAGATGGAGAACTTATTGAAGACGCTTATTCAGATATAGGAAACGTATTTGGTTTTGGCCATCAACAGGCGTTCTTAGGGTATCAGGCTTTTATTCTTGAACCTGATGCAGATGACGATGAGAATACAACTTACTTCTCCAATTTGGCAGATGGAACTTTTAATCAAGATTACCTATATTCAAGCACTGGGTATAATGGAAAAATTTCATTTAACCTTGCAACTCAGTATGAAGATAATCTCTACTTAGGAATAAACTTGAATTCACATTTTATAGATTATCAACGAAGCACATCTTTGCAAGAGAACAATCCAAATGGCGCCTTAATAAATGCTATTGATTTTGACAATAACTTATCTACAACAGGTAGCGGATTTTCATTTCAACTTGGTGGTATCATGAAGTTATCTCCCGAATTTAGAGTTGGCTTAACTTATGATTCTCCAACGTGGTACACTATAGAAGAGGAAACAACACAATTTATTGATTCAAATGAGGCAGATTCAGACATTCGTTTTATAGGCGATATTGTCAATATTTATCCTCAATATAAACTAAAAACACCTTCAAAAATTACTGGAAGTTTAGCTTATATATTTGCCAAACAAGGATTGATAAGTTTCGATTATTCCAAAAAGAATTATGGAAATACTGAGTTTACACCAAATCAAGATTATACTGATTTAAACAATGCCATAAGTGATGTTTTAACTGATGCTTCAACCTATCGTTTTGGTGCTGAGTATAAGCATAAGCAATTTGCTTTTAGAGGTGGTTACCGGTTTGAAGAAAGTCCATATACTGATGGTTTGACAGTAGGAGATTTAACAGGGTATTCTTTAGGTCTTGGTTATAACTTTGGCAACACCAAACTAGATATAACTTATGATAAATGGGAACGAACTGATGCTACACCGCTTTATAATGTTGGTCTAACTGATACCGCAACTATAGACCGAACAAATTCTAACATCACACTATCTTTAAGTTTTAATATTTAATACCAATTATTATTTAAAATGAGCTATAAATAATTTGAATTATATTTTGTTCAGATGAAATAGAAAATTCAAGCATAGCCTTAGTTACGGTTTTATTTTATATTGAAATATGAACGAAATAGAAACAAATTATATGGGTTATTTTGAGTGATAATTTGTATAATATAGTTTAAAATAGTACTAAAAGCTTGAACTTAATGTTCAAGCTTTTTTATTTATATGTAATTTTAGAACAAAAAGTGTGACTAAACTGGTTTCCCGCTTACGCGAGAATGACAAATTCAATTGAAACCTCGATTTAATAAATCGAGGAATTCTTTAATAATTAATTATTTGCAATCAAAAAGGGTAACAAAAAAGTGAAATGCTTATCTTTGCAAACTAAAATTTGACTTATAAATCATGGCGTTTAATAGTAATATAGAGGATTTTGATGCATTAGATAATGAGCATATTGGTACATCTGAAAATACACCAATGCGAAATGATGCTTTTAAATTAAATAACGAGGAAAAGATTGACATCATTAAGGATGATGTTCGTCATATCATGGAAACCTTAGGTTTAGATTTAACAGACGACAGTTTAAATGGTACACCAAACCGTGTAGCTAAAATGTTTGTTAATGAAATATTTGGAGGACTAGATCCAGACAAAAAACCAAGTGCTTCTACTTTTGATAACAAGTACAAGTATGGCGAAATGCTGGTTGAAAAGAATATTACAGTATATTCAACTTGCGAGCATCATTTATTACCAATAGTTGGGCGTGCTCACATTGCTTACATTTCTAACGGAACTGTGGTTGGTTTATCTAAAATGAATCGTATTGTTGATTATTTCGCTAAACGCCCGCAAGTACAAGAACGCTTAACCATTCAAGTGGTTAGAGAACTTCAAGAGGTTTTAGGCACCAAAGATGTAGCTTGTATAATAGACGCAAAACACCTTTGTGTAAATTCAAGAGGTATTCGAGATATTGAAAGTAGCACTGTAACTTCTGAATTTGGAGGAAAATTTAAAGATATGGGGACACGTCGTGAATTTCTTGATTACATTA
Source organism: uncultured Algibacter sp. (assembly GCF_963976535.1). Taxonomy (NCBI): domain Bacteria; kingdom Pseudomonadati; phylum Bacteroidota; class Flavobacteriia; order Flavobacteriales; family Flavobacteriaceae; genus Algibacter; species uncultured Algibacter sp. Next base: position 13,257 of record NZ_CAXBLF010000069.1, read on the forward strand.
AATTGGATACTAAGTTCTAAATGTGTTTGGTGTTTAGTTGTTAAGCTGTAAAGTCGAATCAAACAATCAGCTTTACAACTAAACGACAAACAACTAAACCATAAAATATGCATATTTATTCATTTGAAAAATTAGAAGTTTGGAAAGAAGCGATTCAACTTGCAGTTAAAACTCATAAAACGACAGACTTATTTCCAAAAGAAGAAAAATTCGGATTAATTTCACAAATGAGACGATGTTCAGTTTCTGTTTCTTCAAATATTGCAGAAGGCACAGCATGATTAACAAATAAAGACAAAGCGCATTTTATGACCATGGCGCATAGTTCAGCTTTAGAATTATTAAATCAAACTATTATTTCAAAAGAACTCGAATTTATTTCTGAAGAAAACTATAAAAATATTAGATTTGAAGTTGAATCAATAACTAATAAGATTAATGCTTTAAGGAATCATTTTCTTAAAACATAAACTTAATCGACTCAACAGCTAACGACTTAACAAATAACAGTAATGCCGCTTTACAAAGAACAACAGATTAAATTATACAACTCACTTACCGGCAAAAAAGAAACATTCAAACCTATTAACGAGGGACATATAGGAATGTATGTTTGCGGACCTACCGTTTATAGTAATGTTCATTTAGGTAATGTGAGAACCTTCATGTCTTTTGATATGGTTTTTCGCTATTTAAAGCATTTAGGCTATAAAGTGAGATATGTTAGAAACATTACAGATGCCGGTCATTTAGAAAATGATGCTGATGCTGGTGAAGATAAAATCACTAAAAAAGCACGTTTAGAACAAATTGAACCTATGGAAGTCGTACAACGCTATACGGTAGATTTTCATAACGTACTTAATACATTTAATTTTTTACCACCAAGCATTGAGCCTACGGCAACAGGTCATATTATAGAGCAAATCGAACTAATCAATACTATAATTGAAAATGGTTTTGCTTATGAAGTTAATGGTTCGGTTTATTTTGATGTTCATAAATTCAATGAAACTCATGAGTACGGTAAATTAAGTAAGCGTAAGCTTGAAGATTTAATTCATAATACACGAACATTGGATGGACAAAGTGATAAAAAGAATCCACAAGATTTTGCACTTTGGAAAAAAGCCGAACCTCAGCATATTATGAGATGGCCTTCACCATGGAGTGATGGTTTTCCTGGTTGGCATTTAGAATGTACAGCCATGAGTACAAAATATTTAGGCGAACAGTTTGATATTCATGGAGGTGGTATGGATTTAAAATTTCCGCACCACGAATGTGAAATTGCACAGAATGAAGCTGCCAAAGGAAAAAGTCCAGTTAATTATTGGATGCACGCTAACATGTTAGAGTTGAACGGACAACGTATGTCTAAAACAACAGGAAACACGGTTAATCCAGATGAATTATTATCTGGAAACAATAAATTCTTTACTAAGGCCTATAGCCCTAGTGTTATTCGCTTTTTTAATGCCATGTCATCTTACCGAAGTGTATTAGATTTAACGGATGATGGCTTACTCGCTAGCGAAAAAGGGTTTCATAGATTAATGGATGCTGTGAATCTTTTAGATGATTTGAAAGGGTCTGCAACATCTTCAATAGATATAAATGCATGGAAACAAAAATGTTATGATGCGATGAATGACGATTTTAATTCCCCTATTCTACTTGCTCATTTATTTGAATCTGCTAAATATATTAATCAAATCAAAGACCATTCAGAAACATTGTCTTCGGAAGATTTAGATATATTAAAGGACACTATAAACATTTTTGTTTATGATGTTTTAGGTCTAAAAAATACCGCGAAAAGCGATTCCGGAACCGATAAACTTTCAGGAGCAGTTGATGTTTTAATCAGACTAAGACAGGATGCTAGAGCCAATAAAGATTTTGCCCTGTCTGATAAAATTCGTGATGAATTAGCCGAAGTTGGTATTCATCTTAAAGATGGTAAGGACGGAACGACGTTTTCTACAAATTAAAAATGTTTGTCAGTTCGAGCGCAGTCGAGGACTATTTTATCTCTAAATGCAAATATAGGTTTCGACTGCGCTCAACCTGACACCCTATTACGAAATGAAAAAACTTCTCATTGCACCGTTTTTGTTTTTAATAAAAGTGTATCAAACGCTAATATCTCCTTTAACGCCAGCAACTTGTAGATACAACCCAACTTGTTCGCATTACAGTAAAGAGGCTCTACTAAAACATGGTTTATTTAAAGGTGGTTGGTTGGCTATAAAGCGGATTTTTAGTTGTCATCCTTGGGGAGGCAGTGGTTATGATCCTGTTCCAGAAAAGGATGACAACTAAAAATTTCCCTGCGCGCCAGCTCGCCTGTTCTCTAAAAATGTACACTGTACATTTTCTTAACGCTCCATCGCC
>NZ_CAXBLF010000070.1:0-15585 GCF_963976535.1 uncultured Algibacter sp.
ATTAGTAGTGTCCGATTAAAGAATCAAGACCGCTTCGCTGTTAGAACCAAGAACAGAGACTTGATTGTAACTAATTGATAAACAGTAATTTTTAAATTCATAACTTTCTAAAAAATAAAATTTTTCAGTAATCGCAAAAAGCAAGCCCCTCTTTTTTATAAGCCCTGAAAACTTAGGGTTCGCAAAGGTTTTCTTTAAGCGAACTATTTTTAGTCGGACAACAATGACAAACTATATAATTCGTTTCTATTACGCCCACATTTCAATATAAAATAAAACCGTAACTTAGGCTATGCTTTTATTTTCTATTTTATTTGAACGTCATATAATTAAAATTATTTATAGCTTATTTTAAACAATAATTGGTATTACTAACTAAAAACTAAAAAATTATGACAACCACATCAACAAACAAACCACCTATTTGGTTCTGGATTGCAAGTGTAATTGCACTTATTTGGAATGGACTTGGGGTAGATGGCTATTTAGGACAAGCCTATAATACAGAACGGTACAGAAGTTCCTTTACTCCCGAGCAACTTGAAGTTGCAGCTAATGCGCCATCCTGGACTACGGCCGCTTTTGCTATTGCCGTTTTTGCAGCAGTCTTAGGTGCTATATTTCTATTATTAAGAAAAAAAATAGCAACAACTTTTTGGATGATATCGCTAATTGCGGTTATACTACAAATGGGATATGCTTTAATTACAGGAGAAGCTGCAAGTATCGTCATGGTACTCATGATTATTGTTTTTGCTTTTGCTTTTCTATGGTTTTCAAGACTATCTGCCTCTAAAGGTTGGATATCATAAAAAACATACTAACCATCTAAAAAAAGGCTGTCTGAAAAGTTTTTCTAGTTGTCGGTTTAAGCATAAACGAGGTCAAAATGTATTCTGAACTAAGGAGTTTACGAAGTAAGTCGAAAACATTATAATCTCGATTTTCAATGCATTTCGGTTTGCTTCGCAAGGTGCTTTCAATGAAAAAATATTTTCATTTCACCAATGCTCAATGTGACAATTTACTCCAAAATTGACTTTTTAGACAGCCTCTTTTTATTTATTTGTGTCTTCCCTTTAATTCGTTCTCTATATCTTTTAATGTAAAACCTTTGGCTTGTAGTAGCATTAGATAATGAAACATCAAATCAGCAGATTCGTATAGAAACAACTCATCGTTATTATCCAGAGCTTCAATAACGGTTTCTACCGCCTCCTCGCCTACTTTTTGAGCAATCTTATTAATACCTTTTGAAAACAAACTTGCTACGTACGATTTATTCGTGTCTTTGTTAGCAACACGTTCTTCAATGACATTTTCTAAGGTCGAAAAGAAACCATAATTAGGTAAATTTTCTTCTTTCCAGCAAGTATCTGTTCCTTTATGGCATGTTGGTCCTACCGGATTTACTTGAATTAAAAGTGAGTCATTATCACAATCGTTTTTAATATCTACAAGATTTAAAAAATTTCCACTTTCTTCGCCTTTTGTCCACAAACGTTGTTTGCTTCTACTAAAAAAAGTAACTTGTTTTGTTTCAATGGTTTTTTGATAAGCTTCTTCATTCATATAGCCTAACATCAACACATTTTTTGTTATTGCATCTTGAATAATTGCTGGGACTAGTTCGTTTTGGTCGTATTTAATTTCCATTTCTATTTCGTTATGAGATACTGAAACGAGTTCAGTATGACGACTAAAGTCGTACTTCTATATTATTCTTTTTTAATTCTTTCTTCAATTCTGGAATTGGGATTTCACCAAAATGAAATACACTTGCTGCCAAAGCTGCATCAGATTTACCTTCTTTAAAAGTATCTATAAAATGTTGCATATTTCCTGCACCACCTGAGGCAATGATTGGAATATTTAATAGCTCTGATAGTTTTGCAAGCGCTTCATTAGCAAAACCGTTCTTGGTGCCATCATGATTCATTGATGTAAATAGAATTTCACCAGCACCACGTTCTTCAACTTCTTTTGCCCATTCAAATAAATCGATTTCCGTTGGAATACTTCCACCAGCTAAATACACTTTCCATTCACCATCAACTTCTTTAGCATCAATGGCTACAACAACACATTGGCTTCCAAATTTATTTGATAATTCGTTAACCAATTCAGGTCTTTTAATTGCTGAAGAATTAATTGAAACTTTGTCTGCTCCACATTGTAACAAAGCATCTACATCTTCAATAGATGAAATACCACCACCAACAGTAAACGGAATATTAACTTGTTCAGCGACGTGTAATACCATATCTAAAGTAGTAGCTCGTCCTTCTAGGGTTGCTGAAATATCTAAAAAAACAAGTTCATCTGCGCCATAATCAGCATATTGTTTAGCGAGTTCCACCGGATCTCCCGCATCTCTTAAATCAACAAAATTTACACCCTTAACTGTCCGTCCATTTTTAATATCTAAACAGGGTATGATTCTCTTAGTTAACATATAAAATTCTTTTTTTTCTATTTCCACGAAGGTGGAAATCTTTATCAAATTTTAATTAGATTTCCGCCTTCGCGGAAATGAAAAAACGGTTTGTTAAACAAATTTTTCTAGATCTCGAAGACTGATTCTATTTTCGTAAATCGCTTTTCCAATAATAACACCTTCACAACCTAACTCGATTAATTTTGGCAATTCATCAATATGAGAAATACCACCAGAGGCAATCAGTTTTATAGATTGTCCGCTACTACTATTGCTGCACTCTTCAATGATTTCTTTGTACAAATCAAATGAAGGCCCTTCAAGCATGCCATCTTTAGATATATCGGTACAAATCACATATTGAATACGTTTCTTTTGATACGCTTTTATAAATGGAATAACATTTTCTTTAGTTTGCTCCATCCAACCACTTATAGAAATTTTTCCAGCATCACTATCTGCTCCTAAAATGATTTTGTTACCTCCATATTTATTAATCCAACCTTCAAAAACTTCAGGGTCTTTAATAGCGATACTTCCACCCGTAATTTGTCTAGCACCAGAATTAAAGGCAATAAGCAAATCTTCGTTAGTTTTTAAACCACCGCCAAAATCAATTTTTAACTTCGTTTTTGATGTAATTTGCTCAAGTACTTTATAGTTTACAATATGCTTCGCTTTAGCACCATCTAAATCCACTAAGTGTAAATATTCAATGCCAGAAGCTTCAAACATTTTTGCTACTTCTAAAGGGTTTTCATTATAAATCTTTTTAGTATCATAATCTCCTTTTGTTAAGCGAACGCATTTTCCGTCGATGATATCTATAGCTGGTATTATTCTCATTGATTAACTTGTTAATCAACCCTGAATTTATTTCAGGGTCTGTTTATTATATTTCTAATGTTATTAAATTAGGATTAGAGTTCTTTATCAAATTCCATTTCCATTCTTTATGCCCGTTTTTAATTGTTTTTCTCTATTTCTTGCTAAATTACTATTTATAAAATCTGGTTGTACGACAAATTTCCCTTTTTTCGGAATTCGTACGATAACAAATATGGTTTCCAACAACGACCCTGAATATTGATGAAAACCTGCGAGATTTAAGTATCTTGTAGGTTTGGGCTCAAGATTTGTCCTTCAAGACCTACAAGGTTTTCGAAACCTTGCAGGTCAAGATTCCAGTTTTAGGGAAATTTGTCGTACATCCTAAAATATTCAAAATAAATTAATTCGGTTACATTATATTTCTTTTTAAATAAGGCTCCGATTCCTTTTTTATGTTATTCTATTCTCCTTGTTAAATTAGCTGCATAGCAATATATAATACTGTTCTATTTTTATTTGATAATATGTAGCAGTAATACCTCACTAAAATTATTATTTAAACTTATAGATTCTGAAACAAGTTCAGAATGGAATTAAAGTGCTAAAAAGTTTTTCAAAATTTTCTCTCCTTCCACCCCACTTTTTTCTGGGTGAAATTGAACTCCATAAAAGTTTTCATGTTGTAAGGCTGACGCATAATTGATTCCGTAATCTGTTTTAGCAATAGTTTCCTTGCAATGTTCTGCATAATAACTATGTATTAAATACATGTATTCATTTTCTTTGATGCCTTTAAACAAGTCAGATTTTAAATCTTTAATAACATTCCATCCCATTTGAGGAACTTTCACCTCATCAGAAAAACGTTTTACGTCTGTTTGAAAAATGCCAAGACCTTTAGTGTTTCCTTCTTCTGTTGACTTACAAAGTAATTGCATACCCAAACAAATTCCTAAAACAGGTTGTTTTAAGGTTGGAATTAACTTATCCAATCCACTTTCTCGAAGCATTTTCATGGCACTACTAGCTTCACCAACACCTGGAAATATAATTTTATCAGCAGCCATAATTTCTTCTGGATTATCTGATAAAACAGCATCTACTCCTAAACGTTTAAAAGCAAATTGTATGCTTTTAATGTTTCCTGCTCCATAATTAATAATTACTACAGAAGAAGCCCCATCTAACTTCCCCAAAGGGGAAGAACTCTTACTCATATTCTTTAACTCACTCATGTATCTAAATTCTTTCTATAGACTTGCTATTTTTAGCAAACCTTGGAATTCCCCCTTCTGGGGTTAGGGGGCTTTTACAAAACCCCTTTTGTTGATGGTAAAATCATTTTTTCAATATCGCGCTTTACAGCCATTTTAATGGCCTTAGCAAAAGCTTTAAAAATGGCCTCAATTTTGTGATGCTCATTGCTGCCTTCAGCTTTTATATTCAAATTACATTTAGCGCCATCAGTAAACGATTTAAAGAAATGATAAAACATTTCAGTGGGCATTTTGCCAACCATTTCACGTTTAAAATCAGCTTCCCAAACCAACCAGTTTCTACCTCCAAAGTCAATCGCAGCTTGCGCATAGCAGTCGTCCATTGGCAAACAAAAACCATAACGTTCTATTCCTAATTTATTACCTAAAGTTTTATTAAATAATTCGCCTAAAGCAATGGCTGTATCTTCTATAGTATGATGTTCGTCAACTTTTAAATCACCATCTACTTTAATATTTAAATCTAATTGTCCATGACGCGCAATTTGGTCTAACATGTGGTCAAAAAACGCAAGTCCCGTATCTATTTTACTTTTACCAGTACCATCAAGGTTTAATTGAATCGCAATTTTTGTTTCATTAGTATTTCTTATCAAACCTCCAGAGCGTTCATCAGCTTTTAAGAACGCATATATTTTAGCCCAATCATTACTCTCCAATGCAATGAAATCATTTAGCTCTTCATGCTTAACTGTTATTTCGTCTGTTCCTAAATTAGTTTCATCATTAATAAAAATACCTTTTGCTCCAAGATTCTTTGCTAATTCAATATCCGTTAATCGATCTCCTATTACAAATGAATTTTCTAAATCATAATCTTCAGAAAAATATTTTGTCAATAAACCAGTATTTGGTTTTCTTGTTGGGGCATTGTCTTTAGCAAATGTTCTATCAATGAACTGTTCTTCAAAAACAACACCTTCATCTTCAAATGTTTTAATTATGAAATTATGAACCGGCCAAAATGTATGTTCTGGATAAACATCAGTACCTAAGCCATCTTGATTGGTAACCATCACTATTTCGTAATCCAATTCGTTAGCAATTCTACTTAAATATTGAAATACTTTTGGATAAAACTCTAATTTTTCGAATGAATCTATTTGTTCATCAGCCGGCTCTTTAATGATGGTGCCGTCGCGGTCTATAAAAAGTACTTTTTTCATGATTAACTTGTTAATCACCCTGAATTTATTTCAGGGTCTGTTTAATTTAAACTAATTGTTTCAATGTTTGAATTGGTTTCTTTAATAAGATTCCATTTCCAGTCTTTATGCCAATTTTTTAATTGTCTTTCACGAGACTTAGCAACTTTCTTATCTACAAATTGCTCATAGTATACTAAATCAATTACATTATACTTTTTTGTAAATAATGCTCCTGTACCTTTTTGGTGTTGAGTAATTCTTTTTTTTAAATCATCAGCATAGCCAATATATAATACTGTTCTGTTTTTATTTGATAATATATAACAATAATATTTTTCGTTTTGTTTCAAACTATAATTTCAATTTTAAAGTTCCTGAAACAAGTTCAGGATTTCGATATTAATAAAAGTTCTTTTATTAATTTCTCATTCTCCGCTGGCGTACCAACTGTAAACCGCAAACAATTTTCACACCCAGGTTGTGTTGTTCTGTTTCTAATTACAATGCCCTTTTTTATAAGCTGATTGTAACGTTTTGTAGCATCATCAACTTTAGCTAACACGAAATTAGCATCAGATGGGTATATTTTTGAAATATAATCTACAGACTCCAATTTTGTAATTAGCAAATCACGCTCTTGCAATATATTAGCCACCTGTTGTTGTGTCAACTCCGGTTGTTCTAATTGTAAAATTGCTTTTAGCTGTGTTAGGGCATTCACATTATATGGTGGTTTAATACGGTTTAAAACTGAGATAATTTCTTCTGAAGCATAACAAATTCCTAAACGAATTCCTGCCATGCCATAGGCTTTTGAAAGTGTTTGAGTCACAATCAAATTAGGATATTCCATTAATCTACTTGCCCAACTTTCTTCATTTGAAAAATCGATATAAGCTTCATCTATAACGACAATCCCTTTAAATTCTTTAATGAGTCTTTCTATAGATTTCGCTTCAAAACTATTTCCCGTTGGATTGTTAGGTGAACATAAAAAGAGTAATTTAGAATTATTATTCGCAACATTCAAAATGTCATCAACTTTTGGTTGAAAATTATGGTCTAACTGAACGCATTTTATTTCAATAGCATTAATATTCGCCAATACGCTATACATGCCGTAAGTAGGCGGTAATGTAATGATGTTATCTTGATTTGGTTCGCAAAAGGCTCTATAAATTAAATCTAAAACTTCATCACTTCCATTTCCTAAAAGTATATTTTGTTTCGGAATACCCTTGATCTTTGAAAGCAAAGATTTTACAGTGCTTTGTTGAGGATCTGGGTAACGATTAACACCATTTTCGAATGGGTTTTCATTTGCATCTAAAAACACCATATCGTCACTATTACCCTGAAATTCATCTCTTGCGGACGAATACGGCTTTAATGCTTTTATTGTTGGTCTAATTAAATCTTGAATATTCATTTTATTTTTCTTGAGACCTGTCACGTTTTCAAAACTTGACAGGTCTATACTTGTATTATTTTTTTAAATCTTTCAGTCGGATAGTTACCGCATTCTTATGTGCTTGTAAACCTTCTGCTTCTGCCATTAACTCAATCGTCCCGCCAATATTTAAAAGGCCTTCTTTAGATATTTTTTGAAATGTCATGCTCTTCAAAAAACTATCTAAATTCACACCAGAATAGGCTTTAGAGAATCCATTTGTTGGTAATGTATGATTCGTGCCAGAAGCATAATCTCCTGCGCTTTCAGGGGTGTAATCACCAATAAACACAGAGCCTGCATTGTTTATTCCATCAACATATAAATCTTCATTTTTTGCACATATAATGAAATGCTCTGGTCCGTATTCATTAATTAGTTCTAAGGCCAAATCGTCATTTTCAACATAAATCAGTTTCGAGTTAGCAATCGCTTTTTCTGCAATCGCTTTACGCGGAAGGACCTCCAATTGTTTTGTAACTTCCTCTGAAACTTCATCGATCAAACTTTTTGATGTTGATACCATAATAACTTGACTATCAATGCCGTGTTCTGCTTGACTTAATAAATCAGATGCAACATACGATGCATTAGCAGTTTTGTCAGCAACTACTAATAACTCACTAGGTCCAGCTGGCATATCAATTGCAACACCATATTTTGTAGCTAGTTGTTTTGCAACCGTTACAAATTGATTTCCTGGTCCGAAAATTTTATATACTTGAGGAATGGTTTCTGTACCGAAAGTTAATCCAGCGATAGCTTGAATTCCTCCTACTTTTATAATTTTTGTAACACCACAAAGTTGAGCCGCAAATAAAATTTCTGGTGCTAACTCCCCTCTTTTATTTGGAGGTGAGCACAACACAATATCTTTACATCCAGCTATTTGCGCAGGAACAGCTAACATTAAAACCGTTGAAAAAAGTGGTGCTGTTCCTCCAGGAATATATAGTCCTACTTTTTGAATCGGTCTTTTTTCTTGCCAACAATGTACACCTTTAGCTGTTTCAATAGAAATTTTTGATGTTATTTGAGCCTTGTGAAACACCTCAATATTTTGTTTTGCTAACCTAATAGCATTTTGAAGCTTTTCTGGAACTTGTTGAATAGCTCGTTCTATTTCCTTAGAAGTTACAACATTCGATTCTAAAGAAACGCCATCAAATTTGTTAGTAAATGCTTTAATAGCAACATCACCTGTTTTAGAGACTTCACTAAATATTCCAGTTACAGTGTCTTCAATATCTCCAACAGTTTGTGTTGGACGTTTTAGTATTTCAAACCAATCATTTCTATTTGGATTAATTATGATTTTCATTCTTATTTAACTTTGAGTTAAAATCATGAGATTCCTGCCTTAGCAGGAATGACAAAATTTAGTTTAAAGCACCATTTTCTCTATTGGACAAACTAAAATACCTTGGGCACCATTAATTTTTAATTCGTCAATAACGTCCCAAAATTCGTTTTTACTAATTACTGAATGTACCGAACTCCAACCTTCTTGAGCCAAAGGCAAAACCGTTGGACTCTTCATTCCTGGCAACACATTTATAATATCTTCTATTTTATCATTAGGTGCATTAAGCAAAATGTATTTCGATTGTCTTCCTTTTAAAACCGATTGAATCCTAAATTGAATTTTATCTAATATAGCTTGTTTTTCTTCACTTAAAACTGGAGACACTGCTAAAACAGCTTCAGATTTTAAAATGGTATCTACTTCTTTTAAGTTGTTTTTAAATAAAGTACTTCCACTAGAAACAATATCACAAATAGCATCTGCAAGCCCAATGTTTGGTGCGATTTCAACAGAACCATTAATAATATGAAGATGAGCTTTTACACCGTTTTTGTCTAAATACATTTTTACTGTATTTGGGTACGATGTAGCAATTCGTTTGCCTTCTAAATCATTTATACTTGAATATTTAGTAGATTTTGGCACTGCAATACAAACTCTGCAGGTTGAAAAGCCTAGTTTCTCAACTACTGTAATGCCGTTTCCTTTTTCTATTAAAACATTTTCACCAATAATAGCGGCATCTACTACGCCATCTTTTAAATACTGAGGAATATCACCATTTCTTAAATAGAATACTTCTACTGGGAAATTTCGTGCTGATGCTTTTAATTGATCTTTTCCGTTATCAATAGAAATACCAATGTCTTTTAAAATTCTCATCGAGTCTTCGTTTAAACGCCCCGACTTCTGTACTGCAATTCTTAATTTACTCATTATTAATAGTTTACTATTAAGTTTTAGCTTTTATGATGAGATCCCCACTTTCGTGGGGACTATTTCAAATCGTTATCACCACAATTTGAAAAGAAAAACCCGCTTGATTGTCTCAAACGGGTTTAAAAATATATGTTGATTTTACTCAATACATTTTCACTTCGCCTGAGAGCAAATATGAAAATGATGATGTGTTTGAATAAAAGTCATGTCTTTTTTTATCTACGCAAATATCTATAATTTATATGATAAAATCCAAATTATAAATACAATTCTTATAACAATTCAACAATATTAATATTTAGACCTCAAAAAATTAATAATTTTTAAAAGAATGTCCTAAAAGCTGAATTATTCAATGTCTTGCCTTATTGATTTCCAAGGATAATTGGCATTCCGCTATCGCCAGAACCAATAACAATTACTTTGCTATTAGGAGATTCTGCAAGCTTTACAGTTGCTTCAATACCTTTATCTTGTAAAATCTTATCTGTTAATGATGCACTTAGAATTCTATTTGATTCTGCTTTACCTTTTGCATCAATAATTACTTTTTCAGCTTCTTTTTCAGCAGTTACTAATCTAAACTCATATTCTAAAGATTCTTGTTCTTGTTTTAATTTACGCTCAATAGCTTCTTTAATTGTAGGCGGTAAAGTAACATCTCTTACTAATACCTCATTTAATTGAACAAATTGTTTATCAAGTATTTTCTTAGTTTCTTGAAAGATTTCAACCTGAATGGCGTCACGTTTAGTTGAATACAAATCGTCTGGTGTATAACGTCCAATAACACTCCTTGCTGCACTACGAATTGCAGGCTGAATAACACGCTGTAAATAACCTTGCCCAATAGACTGGTGCAAATTACCTAATTCATTATAAACAGGCTCATACCATGCCGAAGCATCAATTTGAATTTCTAACCCGTTTGACGATAACACTTTCATTTTTTCAAAAAGTTCTTGCTGACGTACTTCGTAAACAAATACCTTGTTCCAAGGTGCAACAATATGAAATCCTTCACTCATTGGTGGTTCATCAATAACAACACCATCTCCAAAGGTTTTAAAAAGTACTCCAGCCTCACCAGAATCTATGGTTACTGCTGATTTTGCAAACAATACAATAAGCACTATCGCGGCTATAATAACAGGTAATGCTACTTTTGGTAATTTTTCCATTCTTTATTTTAATTTAAATTAATCCGTTATATTTTCTTAAAAACCACTCAAAACCTAAGCTAAAAGCTATGATAGCGAGTAGATATTTCCAATCGATCAAAGGTATGGTATTTTTACTGCTTTTTTGTATAGGAACATATCTATTATCTGTTAATAAACTGTTAACCAAATCTTGAGTATTATCAATAAAATAACTGAAACCTGAACTGTTGCTAGCCAACTGTTGCAACTTTGTTACATTAGCATTCAAAAATTGTTGCTCTACATTATATTCTAAAATTTGAAAATTCCCAGATTTAGATATATTTTCTTTAGAAGTTTTTACTACAAAGCTATATTCAGACGGTGGCAAACTACTTAAATCAACTTGATAATTATTATTTTTCAAAATTAACGGAAATGTTTTTAGCGCCTTTGAAACTTTATCCGTTATAGTAATATTTAAAGCTTCTCGAGTATCAAAAACATAATTTTTATCGAAAAATTCTGCTTTAATTATAATATTTCCACTTCCATCATAAAACGATTCGTAATCCAGGTTTAATCTGTTTTTTTGTTTATTAGAAGCTAAATATTGAATCAGTTTTCCTATAAAGTTATCAAAACCATTAAATGATTTTTCATTCAAATAACTTTGTGCGCGCCATTGCCATAAATTCTCTCCAAATAATACGGCCTCTCTTCTTCCATTAGTTTCAAACGTTGCTAAAAGCGATTGGTTTGTTGATACACCATTAACCGTTTTACTCAAAATGGACTGAAATGGAATATTAAACTTAACCTCACCATAATTTGACAGTAGTGGTGGAAATGATTCAAAATCCAAATTGTCTATTACAAATGGTGAATAATTGATATTTAATTCAGCAAGATAATTTTCAGTTTGATTTGTTATAGCATGTGAATAATTGTTAGACACGCTATTTAAAAAACCCAAACTCGTTTTTGTTCCAACAATTACAAATCTATTCTTATTTTGTGATTCGAGAATACTATATAAATCATTAAACTTATTATTAGGTTGATATAATATAATTAATTGAAAATCATTGATTTGATTAATTATATTTTTTGAATTTAAAATAAAAACTGATCGCTGTTCATTGCTTTCAATACTCTTCTTTAAAACACCTAAATCTGGATGAGAAAAATTACTAACAATCGCAATTTTTGTTTTTTGATTAATAACCTCAACCGCAAAATTCTTAGTATTATTTATCTTATTCTTTTCACTTTCTAGTGGAACTAAAGTAGCTTTGTAATTGTTAACGCCTACTTTATTGGCTGGTAGCGTGAAATTAATAAGTTTAGAATTATCATTTTTTGAAAAGTTAATCGCTTTTGAATATACGGTGGTATTACCATTTTTTACTACAAACTTAGAACTTATAGTACTATTTCCATTATATACTAAAATGGCTTCAATTGGAAACTTGTTTTTTAAATAGGCATATTTATTAACGTTAAACTGTTGAATTTTTAAATCGGTATAAGTAATTGTATCTCCTAAAATTATTGAATAAATAGGTTGTTTATAGCTATTCGATGAAAACTGATAATCATTTCCAAAAGTTTGGTTTCCGTCGGTTACCAACAGTGTTGGCGATGTAGTTTGCTTATATATTTGATTTAATTGCGTAAATGCTTTAGAAATATTGGTTTGTTTATCTAAAAATGTAATTGAATCTGAAGCATTTAGGCTTTCTCCAAAAGTGTAATAATTTATATTGAACTTGTTTTTAATAGCATTATTATTTTTAATATTTTCAATAAATTCAAGCACACTTTTATCTTGTTTTAAATGAATTATAGAGCTTGAATTATCAATAGCCACAACAAGATTAGGCTTTTCAACGGCTATTTTTATTTGATCAAAACTTGGGTTGATAATAAGTAGTAGAACTGCAAATACACTTAAAAACCTCAAAAAAGAAAAAAGCATGTTTAATTTAGATAGGCGCTGCTTTTTAGTGAAATACTGAAAAAGCGCTAAACCTAGCGCTATAATTCCAGCAAGCATAATATATAATAGAGTTTCTGAACTCATTAAAAAACTTTAAGTTATCGTGATGAGATTCCCTTCTTCAAGGGAATGACAAAAAGGCTTATGTTAGCATGCCGCCGTCAACGTTTATGGTTTGCCCAGTAATATAAGCGCTCATATCACTTGCTAAGAATACACAAACATTAGCAATATCCTCAGGAGTACCTCCACGTTTTAAAGGAATTCCAGCACGCCATCCTTTTACAACTTCTTCGTCAAGTTTAGCAGTCATTTCGGTTTCAATAAACCCAGGAGCAACTACATTACTTCTTATATTTCTTGAACCTAATTCTAAAGCTACAGACTTTGAAAACCCAATAATTCCTGCTTTTGATGCAGCATAATTGGTTTGTCCTGCATTACCTTTTACGCCTACTACAGAACTCATATTAATAATAGAGCCTTTTCGTTGTTTTAACATAGTACGCTGAACAGCTTTTGTCATGTTGAAAACCGACTTCAAATTCACTTCAATAACGGTATCAAAATCTTCTTCTGAAATACGCATTAGCAAATTATCTTTAGTAATTCCGGCATTATTAACTAGAATATCTATACTACCAAATTCAGCAGCAACGTCCTCTGCTAGTTTTTGAGCTTCTTCAAAACTTGCCGCATTACTTTTATAGCCTTTGGCTTTAATTCCTAAAGCATTAAGTTCTTTCTCTAATTCATTTGCAGCATCAACAGATGAGCTATATGTAAATGCCACATTTGCTCCTTGTGCAGCAAAAACTTGTGCAATTCCTTTTCCAATTCCACGACTAGCACCAGTTATTATGGCAGTTTTACCTTCTAATAGTTTCATGTGTTTATGTTTATTGTTTTTAAATGGTCAGATGTAACATCCATAAAATTATTCTTCTGTCCGACTAAATTTTCAGACATGGATGTTTCATTTTTTATTCAGTTAGTTATTATTAATCTAAGTATTTCAAATATAACAAATACAAATGGCTTCAAATAAAAAAACCTCACAAAATCTTGCAAGGTTTTCTACAGTCTATAATCATACCTTTTATCGTTTTGAAATTACAATAATTTCAAACAAAAAGAAGGTATCAGTCTATATTTACGCCAAAACTTCAGCTATCTTTTTTCCAATTTCTGCAGGTGAATCTACGACATGAATTCCACAAGCCCTCATAATTTTCTTTTTTGCTTGAGCAGTATCATCACTACCACCAACTATAGCCCCAGCGTGTCCCATGGTTCGCCCCGCAGGAGCAGTTTCACCAGCTATAAATCCAACAACAGGCTTTTTACTTCCACTTGCTTTATACCAATGTGCAGCATCAGCTTCTAACTGACCTCCAATTTCACCAATCATTACCACAGCTTCCGTTTCAGGATCATTAATTAGTAATTCAACTGCTTCCTTTGTAGTTGTTCCAATAATTGGATCGCCACCAATACCAATAGCAGTAGTAATACCTAAGCCTTGTTTTACAACTTGATCTGCAGCTTCATAAGTTAATGTTCCAGATTTAGAAACAATACCTACTTTACCTTTTTTGAATACAAACCCTGGCATAATACCAACTTTTGCTTCACCCGGAGTAATAACTCCTGGGCAATTAGGACCAATTAATCTACAGGCTTTATTTTTTATATAGCTTGATGCTGTAATCATATCAGCAACAGGAATACCTTCAGTGATAGTAATAATTACTTTTATACCGGCATCAGCAGCTTCCATAATGGCATCTGCAGCAAATGCTGGCGGTACGAAAATAATAGTGGTATCTGCTCCTACTTTTTCTACAGCCTCTAAAACAGTATTAAAAACGGGTTTGTCTAAATGAGTTTGACCACCTTTTCCTGGAGTTACCCCTCCAACTACATTGGTTCCATATTCAATCATTTGAGTAGCATGAAATGTGCCTTCACTACCTGTAAACCCTTGAACTATTATTTTTGAATCTTTATTAACTAAAACACTCATATTTTCTTATTTGAATATTGTTGTACAAATGTAATTTTTTGAACGCACTTATTTATCTTAAATGCTCTTAATTTTTCAATTGCTTTAAAATATTTGGAATCTGCTTAATAGATGCCATTTCTTTTAATTTAGCGCGTACTTCTTGTATAGGGGTTCCCCAATATGTTTTACCACCTTCAATAGATTTTGTAACTCCAGACTGTCCTTGGACAACAGCTTTTTTGCCAATGGTTATGCCGCTAGTTGTTCCAACTTGCCCCCATAAAGTTACTTCGTCTTCAATAATAACGCAACCGGCTATTCCAACTTGTGAAGCAATCAAACATTTTTTTCCAATAACGGTATCATGACCAACTTGAATAAGATTATCTAATTTTGAACCTTCACCTATAATGGTGTCTCCTGTAACACCTCTATCAATAGTACATCCTGCACCAATATCAACATGGTTTTCAATGACAACGCGTCCGCCAGATTTCAACCTATCATAGCCTTCTGGTCTATTTTTGTAATAAAATGCGTTGGCTCCTAAAACGGTTCCTGAATGAATAGTAACATGATTTCCAATTATAGCGTCATCATAAATGCTTACATTGGAATGAATTGTACAATGATCACCAATAATCACATTATGTCCAATAAAACAATTGGGTTGAATCACAGTATTTTTTCCAACTTTTGCTGAAAGAGAAATTGAAGTATTTGAACCTTGAAATGGTTTAAAATAATCAGTCAGTTTATTAAAATCTCTAAAAGGATCTTCACTAATAAGTAACGCTTTACCTTCAGGACATTCTACCTCTTTATTTATAAGAACAATGGTAGCATCTGAATCTAAAGCTTTCCCATAGTATTTAGGATGATCAACAAAAACAATATCTCCAGGTTCTACAACGTGAATTTCGTTCATACCTAAAACCTGAAAATTAGCATCGCCAACAAACTTACAATCTATTAAGTGTGCTATTTGCTTTAAAGTATGTGGTTTAGGAAACTTCATATATCAGTATTCAGTATATAGTATTCA
>NZ_CAXBLF010000071.1:0-15568 GCF_963976535.1 uncultured Algibacter sp.
TTTTCAATGAACTTAATCATATTTTGTATCCCCAAGTAACGCAGGACACACAACTAGCCACAACAATGTATATAAAAAATATGCGAAATAGTAGTGAAACCAAGACTTTTGACTCGTATAAAACTTTGTGCTTAACCGAAAGTTTCGTGCTTCATAATCGCCTACTTTTCATATACTCACCGTTAAACGAACACGTTAAAAAAACAAAAAAACCTACAACATACTAGCCTTCAAACTAAAAATCAAAGGATACAACTTATCTTCAGTTACAAACATCACAGAATCAATTTTTGACAAATTGGGTAAAACATTAATCAGCCAACTTCTGAACAATTACGTTTTACATCAATAGAAATTGAAGATTGCAAAAAGATTAATTACATTTGGTTAACCAATTTGGTTTACCATATATAATTATTATGAAAAATATTTTACTTTTATTTTTTGTTTTTTATCTCCAGAGTATATCTTCTCAAGTTTTACTAGATGCCGATGGTCCTGGTAACACTTACCCTTTAATAACTTCAGTTTTGGCTCCTGGCTACAATCCTATAGAAGTGCCAGATTGCAATCATATGGAATTTGGCGACCATATTGACGAAGTTTTTGATAACGCTTTAAACGAAAATGTTTTTCGCTTTTTTATACACCGAACGCCTGATAATGATCGCTGTATTAATTTTGACAGACAACGTAATGAAATAAAAACATACGATAAATCACCAGATAATTTATTAGGAATAGAAGGCGAAACAGTAGTCTATAAATGGAAATTTAAATTAGCCGCTGGGTTTCAATCTTCACCAAATTTTACCCACTTGCATCAACTTAAATCTGTTGGCGGTTTATTGGCAAGCATGCCTATGTACACATTAACAACTCGAAAAGGTAATCCTGACCGACTAGAATTGCGTTATGCAGAAACCAATTCACAAGTCACCTTAATGCAAACAAGTTTAACACCATTCATAAATACCTGGTTAGATGTAACCGAAACCATAAAATATGGCACATCTGGAACTTATGAATTAGAGATAAAAAAAGTTAGCGATGGCAGTATTCTATTTACCTACTCCAATAATTCCATAGTAAATTGGAGGGCAGGTGCCGATTTTGTAAGACCAAAATGGGGAATTTATAGAAGTTTAATAAACGAACAAGATTTAAGAGACGAAACTGTTTTGTTTGCTAATTTTAGTATTGAAGAAGTAGTGACACTATCGCTAAATGATTCAGCAACTGATAATAATCCATTTTACATTATTCCTAACCCTGTTGAAAATATATTGCATATAAAAAACTTGAGCAAAAAGGTTAATTTAATAGAATTGTTTAGTTTGGATGGTAGCAAAATAATGGAGAAAACCATGGATGACCAATCTGAAGTCAATTTTGATGTTTCATCAATATCTAATGGCACCTATATAGTGATTCTGAAAGGAGAAAAGTTATATAATAAATCAAAACTGTTTATTATTTCACATTAACCTAAATTCAAAACAACATTTACTAACGAGTTAAATTATTTTCTATTTATAACGTACTAGCCTTCAAAGTAAACATCAAAGGATACAATTTATCCTCAGTTACGAACATCCCCGAATCCGTTTTTTTCAAATTAGGTAGCACATCATAAGGGCTTTCATCAAATTCTTTCAAGTATTCAATATGCAATCCTGCTTCAGTTAAAGCATTTATAACCTCACTTAAACCATGGTTCCAGCCATATTCCTTACTTACCATTTTTGAGCCTTGGTTAGCGTAAGTGCCTTCATATTCTTCATAAATCACCCCCTCTTGCATATAACCATATTTCATAACGGGTTTGTTATCCAAATAATCAAACATCCAAACTATCGGGTGGAATTCAGCCATAAAAAATGTACCACCTTTTTTTAAACGTTCAGCAATCATTATGCCCCACGGTTTTAAATCTGGCAACCAACCAATCACACCATAACTTGTAAAAACAATATCAAAAGTGTCTTTCACAAATTTTGAAGTATCTAACACATTACAGCAAACAAATTCAGCGTCAAGTTTCAATTCGTTATTTAAATTTTGAGCCAGTTTAATGCCTTCATCACTCAAATCAACTCCCGTACATTTTGCTCCCATTCTACTCCAACTTAATGTGTCTTGTCCAAAATGACATTGTAAATGCAATAACGATTTCCCTGAAACATCGCCTAAAGCTTCTAACTCATAAGGCATTAAAGACGATTTCCCTGTTTTAAACGCGTCCAAAGCATACATGTCGCTTTTGGCATGTACTTTTACTTTGTCGTTCCAAGTGGCTTTATTTGCATCAAAATAATTGTCGTTGTTAGTCATCTCTAAGTTATATCTTTGTGAAAAATCTAAATTATGAAAAAACTCATTTATATCACTTTTATAGGGTTAATTTTTATTGGCTGTAAACAAAAATCTGAAACTATACAACCACAAAAAGAGATTTCAATAGCAGAAAAAATAGCCAAGGCTCATGGTTTTGAAAACTGGAAACATGTTTCTGAAATTCAATTTACTTTCAATGTTGATAAAGATAGTAGTCATTTTGGACGTTCATGGATTTGGAAACCAAAAGCCAATGAAGTAACTTCTTTTAGCAAAAAAGATACCATAAACTACAACCGAAGTAAAATAGATTCAACACTCACCAAAACAGATAGTGGTTTTATAAATGATAAATATTGGTTATTAGTTGCTTTTCAACTTATTTGGGATAATGGCACAACGATTTCTAAAACCACTAAAGAGACAGCTCCTATCAGTAAAAGTAAACTCAATAAAATCACTATAACGTACCCAAATGAAGGCGGCTATACTCCTGGCGACGCCTATGATATTTACTACGGACATGATTTTTTAATTAAAGAATGGATTTTTAGAGAAGCAAATCAAAAAGAACCTTCCATGATTACAACTTTTGAAAACTATCAAGATTTCAATGGTATTAAAATAGCCAAAGACCACAAAAAAGCTGAAGGAAATTGGAATTTAAATTTTACAAACATAAAAATAAAATAAAGCGCTTTTCCATTCTTAATTAACCTTTAAATCCAGCTTTAACATGCGCCCCATCACAATATGGTTTATTGTTTGATTTTCCACATCTGCAAAAAGCTGTTGTTTTATTCTTTACTTCAGTAGAACCGTCTTTATGGCTAACTTTTAATGTGCCATAAACCAATAACGGTCCATTTTCAAGAACTTCAACTTTAGTCTCTAAAATTTGAGAGGTTTTATCATCTTCAGCATTCATGTAATAACGCAACGCATCAGACGGACATTGCTTGACTTGGTTTATAATAGTCTCGTTTTTAGCCGTATCCATTTTAATCCATGGTCTCAATCTAGGCCGAAATACTTCTGGTAAGCCATTAGCACAAATTGCTGAATGAATACACTTTTCAGCTTCCCAAACCACCGTTGTTTCTCCGTTTGAATATTCTTTTATTTTACCCATAGCCTTTACTTTTTATTAAATATACAAAAAATAGATGCCTTTTAAACTTCTGTTCTTAGTGTTCATTTCTAACTTTATAATTCTTATTTTTGTTAGAAACCGAAAACTAACGCACCTTGTCCGACTATAAATTAGGTCTAGAATACGCTTTGCAACAAGACCAAAATGATGAACTAAAAGCTTACCGAAGTCAGTTTCATATTCCTAAAGACAAACAAGGGAACCAATGGATTTACATGACTGGTAATTCTCTTGGATTACAACCTAAGCAAACAAAAGCTTATGTAAATCAAGAACTTGAAGATTGGGCAAATTTTGGTGTAGAAGGTCATTTGGAAGCAAAGAATCCTTGGTTAAGGTATCATGAATTTTTAACTGAAAGTATGGCGAAATTAGTAGGTGCAAAACCTATTGAAGTGATTGTTATGAATACGCTAACAGCCAACTTGCACTTTATGATGGTATCGTTTTACAAACCTACCAAAACCCGATACAAGATACTTATTGAAAGTGATGCTTTTCCTTCTGATAAATATGCTGTTGAGTCTCAATTACGCCATCATGGATTTGATGACAAAGAAGGATTAATTCTTTGGAAACCCCGAAAAGGTGAAGATTTGTTGAATTATGAAGATTTAGAAACTATTCTCGAAGAACACTGCAATGAGATAGCACTTATTATGATTGGCGGTGTGAATTATTATACGGGTCAGTTTTTAGATTTAAAACGCATTACGGAATTAGGACATAAACATGGTTGTAACGTTGGTTTTGATTGTGCCCATGGCGCAGGAAATGTAGCATTGAACCTCCATGATTCGGGAGCAGATTTTGCCGTTTGGTGCACCTATAAATATTTAAATTCTGGCCCTGGAAGTTTAGCAGGTTGTTTCATTCATGAACGGCATGCACACTGTAAAGATTTAAACCGATTTACAGGTTGGTGGAGCCATAACAAACAAACCCGCTTTAATATGCGTGATGCCTTTGACCAACTGCCTGGAGCCGAAGGTTGGCAATTAAGCAACCCTCCCATTTTATCTATGGCTGCCATAAAAGCTTCTTTAGATATGTTTAATGAAGTTGGTATTGATAAACTAATCGTTAAATCAAAAAAACTAACCGGTTATTTTGAGTTTTTACTAAAACAATTAGGAGAAGACTCGATTAAAATTATTACGCCAATTAACCCCAACGAACGTGGTTGCCAATTATCAATACAAGTCAAAAATGCTGATAAAACGTTACATAATAAATTAACTGAAATTGGAATAATTAGCGATTGGCGCGAACCCGATGTTATTAGGTGCGCTCCTGTTCCGCTTTACAATTCTTTTGAAGATGTGTATTATTTGGTTGAAAGCCTCTCCCTAGCCCTCTCCGAAGGAGAGGGAACTTAGACGGATTCAAAACGCACAAAATAAAATAGTATATAAATAGGGATTATATTGACTTTAGTAGAAAGTCAAGTCCCAAATCAATTTAGAAAATTGAACATTGAAATGCAGAATATAAAAATCAAATCGTTAAAAATTTTTGAAGCCTTGGAAAAAATTTAGATTTGATTTTTGGTTTTCTTCCCGATTTTTATCGGGAAGAAAAATTCCTCATTTCAATATGATTTTTTGGTTCGTCCCGATTGCTATCGGGATGAACAGATAAAAAGAGGTCAAGAACTAAAATCATGAGATTCCCGCCTTCGCTGGAATAAAAAAAATGAAAGAAAAACAACAAAACATCCTTATTATTGGCGCAGGACTTTGTGGCTCGCTACTAGCATTACGATTAGGACAAAGAGGCTATAACGTTTCGGTTTACGAAATGCGTCCAGATATACGAGAAGTAGATATCAGCGCCGGTCGATCCATAAACTTAGCATTTTCAAATCGAGGTAATAAGGCCATAAAATTAGTTGGTTTAGAAGACAAAGTTAAAGCACTTTGCATACCCATGAATGGCAGAATGATTCATGATGAACATGGCAATACTTTTCAATCAAATTATAGTGGCAGAGAACATGAGTATATTAACTCTATTTCACGTGGTGAATTGAACGCCTTACTTTTAGATGAAGCTGAGAAACACAAAAACGTCAAAATTTATTTCAATAAAAAATGCAAATCGGTTGATTTTGAAAAAACTACTGCATTGTTTAAGGATTACAAAACCAAAAATGAATTTGTTGAAGATGCCGATATTATAATCGCTACAGATGGTGCCGGTTCTGCAATGCGAAAAAGTTATTATTTAGGCAAGAAATTCTTATTTAGCTTTTCGCAAGAATACTTAACTCATGGTTATAAAGAACTTAGTATTCTACCTAAAGAAAACGGGGACTATAAAACTCATAAAAACGCGCTACATATTTGGCCTCGTGGTAATTTTATGCTAATAGCCTTACCAAATTTAGATGGTAGTTTTACAGTAACACTTTTTTTAAGTTATGATGCAGGTGAATACAATTTTAATAATTTAAATACTGAAGATAGCGTATTGGAGTTCTTCCAAAAAGAATTCCCAGATGCTATGGCAATTATGCCAAATCTTTTAGATGACTTTTTCCAAAACCCTACAGCCCCGTTAGGTACAGTAAAATGTTCGCCTTGGCATTATAAAGGCAATACACTTTTAATGGGTGACGCTGCACATGCTATTGTTCCGTTTTACGGACAAGGTATGAATGCCTCTTTTGAAGATGTAGTTGAGTTTGATAAAGTTTTAGACCAAAACTTAAACAATTGGGAAGCTATCTTTAAAACTTATGAAAACACTCGTAAAAAAGACACGGATGCCATAGCAGATTTGGCTATTGATAATTTTCACGAAATGAAAGGTCATGTGAATCACGCCATCTTCCAAGAAAAGCGTAAATTGGAAATGGCTTTAGAAAAAAAATTTCCAAATGACTATTCGTCAAAATATTCATTAGTAACATTTAATGAAGATATCGGTTATAGATTAGCCATGTTAAGGGGTCGTGCACAAGATAAAGCCATTTTAAATATGCTTTCAGATAAAGAAATTGAGATAACTGGAGATTTAAAGGATATTTTAAGACAAGTAAAACAAGTAACCGAAGCTATTCTTGAAGATGACAGAATTGCTGGATTGAAATAAAAAAGCCTTCCCTAACCCTTCCAAAGGAAGGGAACTGTAGCGCTTTAAAATAAATAACAACAATTTCTTATTCGCCCGAGTAAGAATTCCTTCCCTTTGGGAAGGTTAGGATGGGCTAATAGCATGAGTGATAAAGTAACCCCAAGAGGTGCATACCCGCATACCAAACGTGTTGGCGATTTTATATTCGTATCGGGAACCAGTTCTCGAAGAGCAGACAATACCATTGCTGGTGTTGATATTATTGATAACATGGGCACGAAGCATTTGAATATAGAAGTTCAAACTAGCGAGGTTTTAAAGAATATTGAAAAGAACTTAGCTAAAGAAGGCGCTAGCTTAAAAGATGTTGTAGATGTGACATCGTTTTTAGTAAATATGAATGATTTTGCTGGTTACAATAAAGTATATGCAGAGTTTTTTGATAAGGAAACAGGACCAACACGAACCACGGTTGCCGTACATCAATTACCGCATCCTGATTTGGTGGTTGAGATTAAGGTAATGGCTTATAAAAAGTTGTAGATAAAATCATTATTTCGCTATGCTTTTTAAAACTTTTAACAAGAAAATAAAACCTTAAATCATTTTAATTAGATATAAACATCAAATGAGTTACGAAGTGTTCCCCTCTTGGGAGGGGATCAAGGGGTGGGTATTATGATGAGAAAAATTATACCATATAATCCAGATTTAGTACCTCTTGCGAAAAAACTTCGCAACAACATGACTTTGGGAGAAATTGCCTTATGGCGTGAAATAAACAACAAAAAGCTCGGAGTGAGGTTCAGCAGGCAAATACCGATTGATAATTTTATAGTCGATTTTTACTGTAAAGACCTTCAATTGGCAATTGAAGTGGATGGCTCAATTCACTTCAATGAAGGGAAGCAGGAAAAGGACATAATTCGTCAAAGTCGGTTAGAATCTTTAGGAGTATATATTATCAGATTCAGTGATTTAGATGTAAAGAACGATCTGAGGTGGGTCTTAGAGGAAATTAAAAAAATAATTTGGAATATAAAACCCACCCCTAACTCCTCCAAGGAGGGGAAAAATTAATAGTTATGATTAAAATCCAAAACTTCATAAACGGCAAATATAAAAACCCAATCAGTATTGAATGGATAGACAACTATTGTCCTGCAAATGGCGAAGTTTATGGGCAAATACCTAACTCATCAAAAGCAGATATAGAAAAATCATATCAAAGTGCTAAAACTGCTTTTAAGCAGTGGTCTCAAACCACTTTAGAGGAACGAAGTAGAATCTTAATTAAAATTTCAGAATTATTAGAAGCTAACTTACAACACTTCGCTGAATCCGAAAGTAAAGACAATGGCAAACCAATTAGTTTAGCAAAAGCTATAGATATTCCAAGAGCTGCAAGTAATTTTAGGTTCTTTGGAAATGCTATTACACAATTTGCTAGTGAAAGTCATGAAAGCGTTGGTCAGAACGCTATAAATTACACGTTAAGACAACCTATTGGAGTTGTAGGCTGTATTTCGCCTTGGAACCTTCCACTCTATCTTTTTACTTGGAAAATTGCTCCAGCTATTGCCGCGGGAAATTGTGTGGTTGCTAAACCGAGTGAAGTTACACCGATGACGGCTTATTTACTTGGAGAAATTTGCAACGAAGCAGGTTTACCTAAAGGTGTTTTAAATATTGTTCATGGATTAGGGTCAACAACAGGACAGGCCATTGTTGAACACCCTGAAATTAAAGCGATTTCGTTTACAGGAGGCACTTCAACTGGCGCACATATAGCCAAAGTAGCTGCGCCTATGTTTAAAAAATTATCATTAGAACTCGGTGGAAAAAACCCAAATATCATTTTTGCAGATTGCGATTATGATGATATGTTAGAAACTACTGTGCGTTCATCTTTTGCAAATCAAGGCCAGATTTGTTTATGTGGAAGCAGAATTTTTGTAGAAGCTTCTATTTATGAAAAATTTAAAGCTGATTTTGTCAAGAAAGTAAAACAACTTAAAGTTGGCCATCCATCGGAAGGCTCAACAGATATTGGTGCTTTAGTTTCAAAACCACATTTAGAAAAGGTTCTAAGTTATATTGATATCGCCAAGGATGAAGGCGGAAAGATTCTTTGTGGCGGCAATATAGTTATTGTAAAAGGCTTTGAAAATGGATATTATTTAGAGACTACAATTATTGAAGTTAAAACTGACGAGTGCAGAGTCAATCAAGAAGAAATATTTGGCCCCGTAGTCACCATTATGCCTTTTAAAACTGAAAATGACGTTTTACGAATGGCAAACAAAGTTAAATATGGTTTGTCGGCAACATTATGGACTAACAACCTTAAACGCACTATGCGAATGAGCAATCAATTACAAGCAGGTATTGTTTGGGTAAACACTTGGATGTTACGCGATTTACGAACACCTTTTGGCGGCGTAAAAGAATCAGGAGTTGGTCGTGAAGGTGGTTATGAAGCTTTGCGATTTTTTACAGAAGCTAAAAATGTGTGTATAAAATACTAGTTCCCGCGCAGGCGGGAATCTTTTAAATTGAAACTAACTTAACAATACGGTCATGCTGAACTTGCTTCAGCATCTCTTTAATAGGAAACGAATAATGATAGAAGTTAAAAAAGACATATTCTATTCATCAGAATTCAAGGATATGGATTTAGACCTCATTTATACATTTATTAAAAACTCATATTGGGGAGAATCTAGAACCTTTGAAGAACAGAAAAAAGCATCAAAGAATACAATTAATTTTGGTTTGTTTCATAAAGGAAATCAAATTGCTTACGCGAGAGTCATGACAGACAAAGTCTTTTTTGCTTATCTTTTAGATGTTTTTGTTATTGAAGATTACCAAGGGAAAGGCTACTCAAAATTATTAATGGAGAAAATATTGAATTTTCCTGAATTTCAAAATATTGACAAGTGGATGCTGGCAACAAAAGACGCTCATGAACTTTACAAAAAATTTGATTTTGTTGCAATAAAAAGTCCTGATAAATTAATGGAGAAATTAAGCCCACGTGCTAAAATAATATACGAATAATATGGATTTAAAATTAAACAATAAAAACGCGTTAGTTTGTGGCAGCACACAAGGTATAGGAAGGGCAACAGCCATAGCATTGGCTGCTGAGGGTGTAAACGTAACGCTTGTTGCTAGAAATAGGGAAAAGCTAAAAGAGGTTTTAGCCGAATTACCACAGCACAGAAATCACAGTTATATAGTCGCAGATTTTTCTAACCCGCGAGAATTGCAGGAGCAATTGATTAAATTTATTGAAAAAGAACATGGATTTCATATTGTGATAAACAACACTGGAGGACCAAGAAGCGGAGGGATTTTAACGGCTAGTTTAGAAGCTTTTGAAAATGCTTTTACTATGCATTTAAAATGTAATCACCTTATAGCGCAAGCTACAATTCCGTTTATGAAAGAAGCAGGTTTTGGTAGAATTATTAACGTTATATCAACCTCAGTAAAAGAACCGATTCCTGGACTAGGCGTTAGCAATACTATAAGAGGTGCTGTTGGTAATTGGAGTAAAACCTTATCTATTGAAGTTGCTGAATTTGGGATAACGGTTAACAATGTACTTCCTGGATTTACAGATACGGAACGTTTAACTGAAATCATAAAAATTAAGGCGAATATTGAAGATAGGTCTATTGAAGACATGAGGGAAATCATGAAAAACTATGCACCAGCAAAACGCTTTGCGCAACCAGAAGAAACCGCCAATGTTATTACATTTTTAGCTAGTGAAGCAGCAGGTTATGTTAATGGCATTAATGTTCCGGTAGATGGCGGTCGCACCAAATCTTTATAAAAAGCCCTCCCCAACCCTCCCAAAGGGAGGGAGAAATTAGTATAATCTTAAGATGTTTTTTATCTTTAAACTAATTTTAAAACTTTGTTCAATATAAACTCAAATTCCCATTTTGAGTTTCCCGATTAAAATCGGGATTAAGAGGGGCATATTTTATGAGCCATTTAACATCTCCACTAAATTTTAAAGCTTGGATTGAAGAAAATAGACATCTTTTAAAACCGCCAGTTGGTAATAAAGTGGTTTGGAAAGATGCTGACTTTATTGTGATGGTTGTTGGCGGACCGAATAGTAGAAAGGATTATCATTATAACGAAACGCCAGAATTTTTCTATCAGGTTGAAGGTGATATTATTTTAAAAATAATTGATAAAGGCACGCCTAAAGATGTACATATTAAAGAGGGTGACATTTATTTATTACCCCCTAAAGTACCGCATTCTCCGCAAAGAGGTGCTAATACTGTGGGGTTAGTTATAGAATACAAAAGGCCTGAAGGTGTACGTGATGCGCTACTTTGGTTTTGCGAAAATTGCGTAACTAAGCTTTATGAGGAAGATTTTACTTTAGACAATATTGAAACCGATATGCCAAAAATATTTGATAAATATTATAACGATAAAGACAAGCGGAGCTGCCCTAATTGTGGGGAAGTTATGCAACCACCAAAAAAACTATAGCTTAGTTTACTTATGATTGAAACTGCAAAAAAGAGTTTTTATAAGCAAGGTTTTATGAACAAGCTTGGAGCAAAACTAGTTTCAATTGAAAAAGGTGTTGTCATTATTGAATGTGAATTAAATCAAACACTAACACAACAACATGGTTTTTTTCATGCTGGCGTCATAACAAGTATTGCTGATGTAGCTAGTGGATATGCCGCCTTGACCACAATGCCAAAAGGTTCGGATGTTCTTACTGTAGAGTTTAAAATCAATTTTATTAGAGCCGCCAAAACAAAAAAAATTAAAGCCACTAGTAAAGTTATAAAAGCGGGGAAAACGCTCACTTTTTGTGAAAGCACGGTTTCTGATTCGGAAAATGACACCATATTTGCCACAATGCAAGCCACAATGATTTGTTTAAAACCTGATTAAAATAAATGAAACGCAAACTTAGAATAAACGGTCATTCACATTTACTTCCTTACCCTGAGGAAATACCTGATTACATGCAAGAAAAGGGCATTTTTTGGGTTGATAAAGATCGAAAATTCATGCTTCAGAAAGACTGGAAACGTCCGGTTACTGATTCTAGCTTTTTTTTAGATGAAAAACTAGAATGGATGGAACGCAACAAACTCGATCATGCTGTGGTATTAAATTTATCGCAATTATATGGAAATGGTTTGCGTGTTGAAGAAATGAAGAAAGCACTGCGTTTTCAAAATGATTTTAATGCTAAAGTGCAACATGATAACCCTAGTAAATTTACTTGCGGTTTTGTGGTCCATCCTGCTTTTATAAGAAGTGCCTGTTGGGAAATTGAGCGTTGTGTTGAAAACCATGGCATGCAATTACTTTGCTTGCCCACTCATTACATGGACACCATAGGCACATGGCGTTGTATTTTTGATGAAGAGAATGAACCTATTTTTGAGTTAGCAGATAAATATAATTTGGCTATTGAAATTCACCCCTATGATGGTGAGAAATTTATAAAATTAGAAAATATCTCATGGCGTTTTCACTTAATTTGGATGTTAGCCCAATGTGGTGATGCTTATCATTTTTTAACTTTGAATGGCTATCAAGAAAAATTTCCGAATATGCGAACTTGTTTTGCTCATGGTGGACAATTAGCACAAATTAATTTAGGGCGACGAATTCAAGGTTTTGATGGCAGACCCGATTTATTTGAAGGTAAGCACCACCCAAGAGAAGCCGTAGGGCATAAAAATATCTTTTTTGACACCTTAGTGCATGACACCGGTGGATTGGAGCTATTAATTCGAAATCATGGCTCTAAACAGGTAATTATGGGTCTAGATGACCCTTACCCTTTAGGCGAGATGGAAAGTGATAAACAATCCTCTTATCCTGGAAAAATATTAGATCTTGCCATGGAAAGGAAAATCATTAACAAAAAAGAATATGATGATATTTGGGAGCATAATGTGATTAAGTGGTTGTGTGGCGATGATGAGACTGCTAAAGAAAAATTGATTAATAGAATTTTAAGTTAAATTAGTATTCCTAAAGTGTAGTTGAAACGTTATTGAACAATGACAATATTTATAAAGGTCTCAACTGCGCTCAACCAGACAAAGCATGAATTTTATACCTGAAGATTTAGATGATTATGTGGTTTCTCACTCTGAAAATGAGCCAGAATTACTGCAACAATTAAATAGAGAAACCTACCAGAAAATTTTACAACCACGTATGCTTAGTGGGCATTACCAAGGTCGGGTGTTAAGCATGATATCTAAATTGGTAAATCCTAAAAATATTCTTGAAATAGGTACATACACGGGCTATTCTGCATTGTGCTTAGCTGAAGGTATGCAGAGTAATGGCGCATTACATACTATTGATGTTAATGAAGAATTAGTAGATTTCCAGCGTAAATACTTTAACAAATCTGGCTATGGAAATCAAATTTATCAACACTTAGGTGATGCACTAGAGATTATTCCAAAACTTGACAAAACTTTCGATTTGGTTTTTATTGATGCTGATAAAGAAAACTATTCGAACTATTTTAATTTGATTATTGATAAATTAAATACGGGTGGTATTATTTTATCTGATAATGTGTTATGGAGTGGTAAAATTCTAGAAACCACGTTCAAAAAAGATGATACTTCTACACCTGCCCTTATAGAATATAATGCACTTTTAAAAGAAAACAACCGTGTCGAAACTGTTGTCCTACCAATAAGAGATGGTTTAACCATTAGTAGAAAGTTTTAATAAAAATGATTAATTATGATGCTGTATCTAGCTTTATACAGCTTTCTTTTTGAGAGTTTTGAATATTTTGATTTATGACTTGAAAAAACTCGTAATTATCAAAAGGTTTAATTATTATATCGCTGTAACCAATACTTTTACACTTCTGTCCTATTTCATCAATATCTGCTGCTGTTAAGGCGATTATGGGTAAAAACTCATTGAATTTCCTTATGGCCATTGTTGCCTCATTACCATCCATAACTGGCATATTAATATCCATTAAAACAAGATCATATTGATTACTTTTCACTTCTTCTAAAGCTTCTTGCCCATTTTTAACAATGGTATACAAATACCCGTGCTTCTTTAATAAGTTTTTGGTTACTACTTGATTTATTTTGTTGTCTTCTGCTACTAAAATTCTATATTTATTTTCGGAGTTTTCAACTTTATTTGCAGTAGTATCAAAGTCTGAAATTATTTTAGTTTTGTCTTTATCTAATTCAAAATCTACTTCAAAACTTATTTTAGTACCAGCACCTACTTCACTTTCCAATTTTATTTCACTCTTAAACAACTCAATTAAATTTTTGGTGATTGAAAGCCCTAATCCTGTTCCTTGATAGTTCACATTGCTGTCTTCTAACTGAGAAAAATTATCGAATATCATATCGAATTTTTCTTTAGCTATGCCAATTCCGTTGTCCTCAATTTCAAAACATAAACCAACATTATTCGTGTCCAAGCTTAACAACCTTACTCTTAAATGAATTACTCCATTAGAGGTAAACTTAACACTATTACCAATTAAATTAATTAAAATTTGAGATAGCCTGACCTTATCACATTTAATGTGTTCCGGTACATAATTATCAATTGATATTTTAATTTCATTATTAGTTTCCTCGAGTCTATAATTAAATGAATTAACAATATCTCCTAACAAATCTTTCAAATTAACAGAAACATTTTTTAATTCAATTTTATTGGCTTCCATTTTGCCAACTTGAAGAATATCATTAATCAAATTTAAAAGATAATCTCCAGAATATTTTAAAGATTTTAAGTGTTTCTTATCTCTATTATTTAAACTATTGTTCTCAAGCAATAAAGATGAAATTCCAACTACGCCATAAAGAGGTGTTCTTAACTCGTGTGATACATTAGATATAAAATTACTTTTTAGTTCTGATGATTTTAAAGCTTCATTTTTAGCTATTTCTAATTCGTTATTTTTCACCTCTAAGGATTTACTTAATTTTCTTTTAGTGTTATAACTTTTATAGATAACAATGACTGAACCCATTAATAATAGCAAGGTTATAAAAATGGCACTATTAATTTTCTTAAATTTATTAGCTATTTCTAATTGTTGAAGTCTTTCTGCATTTGCAGTATTAGCCTCATTTTTATAGTCTTCAATTAGAAATTTAGATTTTATGATTAAATCTTGTCGGTTTTTTTCTTCATTTAGAAGTTTGTCTTTATAACTATTATGCTCCAGTAAAGTAATATAGGCTTCAGTACTTTTACCAGATTTTGCAAGAGAAATAGACAATTGCATATAAACACTACTTAATAACGCTAAATCTATTTCTTCGTTATTTTCTTCTAATAAAATAATGGCTTCTCTAAATTTAGTGTTTGCTCTGTTATATAGCTCATTACGCGCAGAATATGTACCGTAAATATATTTGTAATAGCCCTCTAAATTTGAATCGACAGGATTTGTTTTTAAATAATTATCTAATTTTAAAAGATTTATTAAAGCCTCATCTAAATTATTATTTTCAATATATAACTCACATAAATTAATTCTTGCCTCAAAATAAACGTTTTGAATTTGTGCCTTTTCTGAAACATTTAGGTACTTATAAATTACAGAATATTGAAGTGCTTTCTCAAAATATTGGATACTCTTAGTGTAATTCTTTTGTTCTCTATATATTTTAGCCAAATTAAGATAAGAACTAGATACCAAATAATTGTCATTTATTGTTTTTAAAACATTTAATGTTAATTGATAATATTCTTCAGCAGACTCATAATTTTCCATTAAGTAATAAATATTACCTAAATTATAGTTGGCAATAGCACTCCCGTAATTATCTTGAATAGAATCTGACAATTCCTTGGCATTAATAAATTCTTTAAAAGACTTTACTATTTCATCATTATTATAAGACTTTAATGCTGAAGAGTTTATATTATCAATTTGCTTGATAATTTCTCTATCTTCTTTTCCGAAAGTAATTA
>NZ_CAXBLF010000072.1:0-15427 GCF_963976535.1 uncultured Algibacter sp.
CATCAAAAATAATTCAAATTATAAAAATCGTCTGTTTCCGTCCAGACACTATATAATTAATACAAGGTATAATTTTTTTGTCACAATTAATAAATAGCCTATTTTCCGAATCAATTTTATTTTGAAATGAAAAAGTACTTCTACGTCATTAATATTCAATATTTAGGCTATCGTTTTCATGGTTGGCAAAAGCAACCAAATGTAAAAACGTTGCATTTGATGGTGGATAGGACCTTGAATTTTATAATGGAAGGCAAGTATTTCAAAAGTTTAAGCTCAGGAAGAACGGATGCCATGGTTTCAGCAGAAAGTGCAGCATTCGAACTCTTTTTAAGAGAACCTATTGAAGATGAAATTGCTTTTTTAGAACTGTTTAATTTCAATTTACCACAAGATATCCGTGCTTTAGATATTAAAGAAGTTGATGAGAAGTTTAATATTATTCAGCATTCAAAAATTAAAGAATATTTATACCTATTTACTTATGGCGAAAAATGTCATCCGTTTTGCGCACCAATAATGACTACTATTCTTGATGATGTGGATATTGAGCTCATGAAACAAGGAGCAAAACTTTTTGAAGGTGAAAATTATTTGAAACCCTATTGCTACAAACCAACCGATAACGGCATTTATACTAGAGAAATTTTAACTTGCGAATTGGTTGAAAACACTATCTATAATGCTAATTACTTTCCAAAAAAATCCTATATTTTAAGAGTTAGAGGTAAAGGTTTTATGAGAAATCAAATTCGACTCATGATGGGAACTCTAATCGATTTAGGAAAAGGCAAATTAACACTTCAAGATATCGAACATAGTTTAAAACCAGAGAGTAATGTAAAAATGGACTATATAGCTCCAGCTTCGGGTTTAATTCTTAACAAAATAGAATTTGAATAATACTTAAGCTTTTGTAGCTTTATAAAAAATAAAAATTATGAGTGTATCCATACCAAAATCTGTTTTCACGTTTTTCAAAAAACTAGAAAAAAATAACAATCGAGATTGGTTTAATGAGAATAAGCCTGAGTTCAAGGCTATCGAAAAGGATGTTAAAGCCGTTTATAATACTATTTTGGACAACTTGAATGCTCATGATGAGATTGATAAACTCAAGGTTTTTAGAATCTATCGCGATGTGCGTTTTTCAAAAAATAAATTGCCATACAAAACCCATTTTGGTGGTTCTTTTCATAGATCAAAACCTAGATTAAGAGGCGGTTATTATTTACACATTCAACCTAATAATGAAAGTTTTATTGCCACTGGTTTTTGGGAACCTGCCAAGGAAGACCTTTTGAGAATTCGTAAAGAATTTGAAATGGACGATACTGAAATCAAAGCAATCTTAGCCGATAAAAAATTTAATACGATTTGGGGAGATACCTTTGTGGGAGACGAAGTTAAAACGGCGCCTCGTGGGTTTGATAAAGATCATAAAGCTATTGATTTAATAAAAAAGAAACAATATATTTTCACCAAAAAATATACGGACAAAGCCGTTTTAGACGCCAATTTCCTAGGCGAAGTTAATGCTTCGTTTAAAGCCATTCGCCCATTTTTTAATTATATGAGCGATGTTTTGACTACGGATTTGAATGGGGTTTCTTTGATTGAAAAGTAGACTCAGGTTTCACAGATTTATACGGATTAAAAAACAATTACAAATTAAAATTGATAAAGTGAAAGTATCTTAAAAGTGTTGGATTTATTCACATTATGAGTTTTTATTAAGTATCACATAATCCGTGAAAATCTGTGAAATCCGTGTCATAAAAATTTTAAACCGCTTCCAACAACTCTGGCTTTTCAAATAATTGGATATTACTTAGCAGTCGTTCCTTAACCATGTTCATCATACGCTTATTTAAAGCTGAAGAGTTTTCAATATAAATACCATATTCTTCAACAGTAAATTGCCCTATAATCATCCCTTTCATAGAGTTACGAAGCTTCATGTCTTTTTGTATCGCATTTTCAATATAAACCATTCGTTTTTCCAAAGCCAAATCATAAAAAACAGATTTGTGTTTTTCAACATAGTTTCTAAAAACTTCAATCAATAAATCATTTTGAAATTTTATGATAGGACGCAATACTAAATTCTGAAATCGCTCATCAGCACTCATATTATCATTAATAGTAGCACTTAAAATTTCTGGTCGAATACTTTTAAGCTTGAATTGTCTAGAGTTCATTGTAGTAGATTTTCAATAAAAATATCGATTATTAATTCTTGAATTTGCCGGTGAACATCATAATTGTTAACGAGGTTATTAACAGTAATAATAATTCTTCATTAAAACAACATGAAAAAGCGCCCTTTTCATTTTCAACAATTTGTAAAAAGAACGGGCATCTTCGCTTACTATTCCTATTAATGATAACCAACGATGTCTTTTTTAAAAGCATTCAAAAATAGTTTCAAAATTTATAATCAATTTTGTTATTCTATTGCATAAAATTCAAATAATAGTGCATTCATTGGTAATTTTATAAAAATTCAATAACAAACTACCTGAAAGTTTCAAATAACTGTAATAAAATATAAATTTGTTCTTCAGACCTCTTTTGAGTAGTTAAAACAGAATAATAAAAAATATTTATGAGTAAATCATTGTTTGACAAAGTATGGGATTCGCATGTGGTTCGACACATTGCAGATGGACCAGACATATTGTATATAGACCGTCACTTAATTCATGAAGTTACAAGTCCTGTAGCTTTTGTAGGATTAGAAAGTAGAGGTTTAAGTGTATTATATCCAGAACGCACATTTGCTGTTGCCGATCATAATACACCAACAATTAATCAACATTTACCAGTTCAAGATCCATTATCTGCTAATCAATTAAAAACATTAGAAGATAATGCCAACAAATACGGTATTAGTCACTGGGGATTAGGTCACCAAAATAATGGAATTGTTCACGTTGTAGGACCAGAAAATGGTATTACACTTCCGGGAGCAACTATTGTTTGTGGAGATTCGCATACATCAACACATGGTGCTTTTGGAGCTATTGCTTTTGGTATTGGTACTTCTGAGGTTGAAATGGTACTAACTACACAATGTATCATGCAACCTAAGCCTAAGAAAATGCGCATTAGCGTTAATGGTGTATTGAACAAAGCAGTTACCCCTAAAGATGTTGGATTATATATTATTGCTCAATTAACAACTTCTGGTGCAACAGGTTATTTTGTTGAATATGCTGGTGATGTTTTTGAAAATATGACTATGGAAGGTCGTATGACGGTTTGTAACTTGTCTATTGAGATGGGTGCCCGTGGTGGTATGATTGCTCCAGATGCCAAAACATTTGAATATATTAAAGGGCGTCCAAAAACCCCTAAAGGAGCAGACTGGGATACCGCTATGGCATACTGGAACTCATTGAAAACTGATGATGATGCTGTTTTTGATAAAGAATTAACCTTCAATGCTAATGATATTGAACCTATGATTACCTATGGTACAAATCCAGGTATGGGTATGGGGATTTCTAATAACATTCCATCTGCTGATGCTGTTGAAGGGGGTAAAGCTACTTATGATAAGTCTTTAGCTTACATGGGATATGCTGAAAATGAGCAAATGATTGGGAAGAAAATCGATTATGTGTTTATTGGTAGTTGTACCAATGGGCGTATTGAAGATTTCCGTGCATTTGCATCTATTGTTAAAGGAAGACAAAAGGCAGACAATGTTACGGCTTGGTTAGTTCCAGGTTCGCATATTGTTGAAGAAAAAATAAAAGAAGAAGGCTTATTAGACATTTTTGAAGATGCCGGTTTTGTTTTAAGAGAGCCCGGTTGTTCGGCGTGTTTAGCCATGAATGATGATAAAGTGCCTGCAGGTAAATATGCTGTAAGTACATCAAATAGAAATTTTGAAGGTCGTCAAGGACCAGGATCAAGAACTTTATTAGCTAGTCCATTAGTTGCTGCAGCTGCTGCGGTTACGGGAGTAGTTACAGATCCTAGGGAATTGCTTTAATTCCCCAAACCCCCGAAGGGGGCTTTGGACGGATTCGTCTCTTTAATCTCCGGAGATGAATCAAATTTATAATTTAAGGAGAATTATAATACTAATAACTGCCAATCGAAACAGGCAACTGAATATCCCCTCAGTCCCCAAAGGGGAAGCTTGATTGGAGTTAAATTGATGATGAATAAATAAAAATAAACCGCGACTGAAAACCGCAACTGAATATCCCCTCAATCCCCAAAGGGGAAGCAAAATAAGGGATAAATAAAATATAATTTAATAACTGCCAACGGAAGACTGGCGACTGAAAACTGATTTTATGGCTTACGATAAATTTACAATATTAACGAGTACTGCAGTTCCTATGCCAATAGAGAATGTAGATACAGATCAAATTATACCAGCACGTTTTTTAAAGGCTACTAAACGTGAAGGTTTTGGAGATAATTTATTCCGTGATTGGAGATATAATGGTGATGATACACCTAAAACGGATTTCGTTTTAAACAATCCAATTTATAAAGGTAAAATATTAGTAGGAGGAAAGAACTTTGGTTCTGGATCTTCTAGAGAGCATGCTGCTTGGGCAGTTTACGATTATGGTTTCAGATGTGTAGTATCTAGTTTCTTTGCAGATATTTTCAAGAATAACTGTTTAAATATTGGTGTATTGCCAGTACAAATTAGTCCTGAATTTGCAAATGAGATTTTTGAAGCTATTTATGCCGATGCTAATACAGAAATAGAAATTAACTTAGAAGCACAAACCATTACATTATTAGCAACGGGTTCAAAAGAATCTTTTGATATTAATGGCTACAAAAAAGGAAACATGTTAAATGGCTTTGATGATATTGATTATTTACAAAGCATGAAAAGCGAGATAGAAACATTCACAGAAACTCGTCCTTTCTAGATAATGAAAGTAAAGAAAATAGAAATAATGGATACGACATTGCGCGATGGTGAACAAACCTCGACCGTGTCGTTTTCTGCTTCAGAAAAATTAACTATTGCCAAACTTTTACTCGAAGAATTAAAAGTTGATCGTATTGAAATTGCTTCTGCTAGAGTATCAGAAGGGGAGTTTCAAGCGGTAAAAGGTATTACAGATTGGGCTTCTGAAAACAATTATCTCGATAGAATTGAAGTTTTAACTTTTGTTGATAAAGGCGTTTCTATTGAATGGATGGTTGAAGCAGGAGCTAAGGTTCAAAACTTACTCACAAAAGGCTCGTTAAATCATTTAACTCATCAGCTTAAAAAGACTCCAAATCAGCATTTTAAAGAAATAAAAGAAAATATTGATTTTGCAAAAGAAAACGATATTGAAACCAATGTTTATCTAGAAGATTGGAGTAATGGAATGCGAAACTCTAAAGCTTATGTTTGGGAGTATTTAGCATTCTTAGCTACTCAACCTGTAAAACGCATTATGCTTCCGGATACTTTAGGGGTTATAACGCCTTCTGAATCTTATGATTTTGTGAAAGAAATAAAAGATAAATATCCGAATTTACATTTCGATTTCCATGCGCATAACGATTATGATTTAGGCGTTTCCAATGTTATGGAAGCTTTGAAAGCAGGCGCAGATGGTTTACATTTAACTGTAAACGGTATGGGCGAACGTGCTGGAAATGCACCTATGGCGAGTACTGTTGCGGTTATAAATGATTTTATGCCGAATATTAAAATTGATGTAAACGAAACCTTTTTATATACCATAAGTAAATTGGTTGAAACCTTTTCGGGTGTTATGATTCCATCGAACAAGCCTGTTGTTGGTGCTAATGTGTTTACACAAACTGCTGGAATTCATGCGGATGGTGATAATAAGAAGAATTTATATTTCAGTGATTTATTACCAGAACGCTTCGGGAGAACCCGAAAATATGCTTTAGGAAAATCGTCTGGGAAAGCTAATATTCAAAAGAATTTACAAGAATTAGGACTTCAGCTTAACGATGAAGACTTAAAGAAAGTGACTCAACGTATTATTGAGTTAGGCGATAAGAAGCAAGTGGTTACTAAAGAAGATTTACCATATATTATTTCGGATGTTTTAGATAGAACGTATCAAGAGAAGGTAAAGGTAAACTCTTATGTTTTAACACATTCTAAAGGTTTAAAGCCTTCTACAACGGTTTCTATTACTATTGAAGACGAAACTTTTGAAGAACATGCGCAAGGTGATGGACAGTTTGATGCGTTTATGAATGCGATAAGAACTATTTTTAAAAAAAAGAAAATGGGCTTGCCTAGTTTGATTGATTATGCGGTTAGAATACCTCCTGGAAGTAACTCGGACGCTTTATGTGAAACGATTATTACTTGGAAAAACGTTGAGAATGAATTTAAAACCCGTGGTTTAGATTCTGACCAGACGGTTTCGGCGATTAAGGCGACTGAAAAGATGCTGAATATTGTGGTGAGTTGAAATATTGACCGAAGACAGGTGACGGAAGTTAGCTAGTTTGTAAATAGTGTTTGGACGGAAACACAGCAAAATTAAATTTGTTTCTTTTTGCGCCCTTTCAGTTTATTTTTAATCGCTTGATACTAAGGCATCAACTCATAAAAACTAAACAAAAATGACATCAAAAATAATTCAAATTATAAAAATCGTCTGTTTCCGTCCAGACACTAAATAGAAAGTTTTACTTTTCAATTTAGGATTAGTTTTTTGATAAGGAAAATAAATTCACAACAGTGAGCTTTCCCCTCCTTGGAGGGGCTAGGGAAGGGTTGTGAATTAAGTGATTGAAGTTAGAAGTTAGTTTGCGAATATGTTTTAACTGCTAACTGAAAACTGAAAACTGAAGACTGCGGACTGAAGACTGACTACTGCGGACTGTTCCGCGTTAGGGATTGCAGAGGAAAGCCCACAGCCCGACGAAGGAGGTGCGAGGACTTGTAACGGAAAGCCCGACTTTTTGCGATCCTGCAAGGCGCAGTACCAAACTTGATTTGGTATCTAAAACCTGGCAGGTATGAGTAAAAAGTAACGCCCCAATAAAAATTATAATTAAAAGATTAAAATAAATACAATGAAATTAAATATTGCGCTTTTAGCCGGAGACGGTATAGGACCAGAAGTTATAGATCAAGCCGTTAAGGTAAGTGATGCTATTGCTAAGAAATTTGGACATGATATTAATTGGAGACCAGCTTTGACTGGTGCTGCGGCTATTGATGCCGTGGGCGAGCCTTATCCAGATGCTACGCATGAGATTTGTAAAAGTTCTGATGCTGTACTGTTTGGAGCTATTGGTCATCCTCGTTTTGATAATGATCCGTCTGCAAAAGTGCGTCCGGAGCAAGGGTTATTAAAAATGCGTAAGGCTTTGGGCTTGTTTGCTAATGTTCGCCCTACGTTTACGTTTCCATCATTATTGGATAAATCGCCATTAAAGAAAGAGCGTATTGAAGGTACTGATTTAGTGTTTTTACGTGAGTTAACTGGTGGTATTTACTTTGGAGAAAAGGGTAGAAGAGACGATGGAGAAACAGCTTTTGATAACTGTGTTTATACAAGAGCTGAAGTGCAACGTTTAGCAAAAAAAGGTTTTGAATTAGCCATGACACGTTCTAAAAAATTATGTTGTGTTGATAAAGCCAATGTATTAGAAACATCTCGTTTATGGAGAGAAACGGTTCAAGCTATGGAAAAAGATTATCCTGAGGTTGAAGTGAGTTACGAATTTGTTGATGCTGTTGCCATGCGTTTAGTACAATGGCCTAATAGTTATGATGTTTTAATTACGGAAAATCTGTTTGGAGATATTTTAACGGACGAGGCGTCTGTAATTTCAGGATCTATGGGATTAATGCCCTCGGCATCTTTAGGGTCTGATATTGGCTTATTTGAGCCAATTCATGGGTCTTACCCACAAGCAACCGGATTAAATATTGCAAACCCAATGGCCACGGTATTATCTGCTGCTATGATGTTTGAAAACTTTGGTTTAATGGATGAAGGTAAAGCGATTAGAAACGCTGTTAATAGTGCCTTAGAAAAAGGTATTGTTACTGATGATTTAGCTGATGGCGGAAAAGCTTATGGCACTAAAGAAGTTGGTGATTGGTTGACTGCTCATATCTAAAATAAAAAAGAAGTTGTACACTACTTATCAGACCTGTCGGGTTTTTAAATCCTGACAGGTCTTTTTTTTACAAAGAATTACAATAGGCAACATGCTATTCCCATTTCTTAGGAATCTATTGTTAAAGATAAAATGTTGAAAACTATTGAATATTTCCCATATAGAAATTAGTAAAACATATTATTTTTGTAAATCCATAATTGTATTTATCAACAATAAATATGAGAAAAAATGTTATATCATGAAACATCCATAACTAAAGCTTGATACCCAAGGAAATGATTAAATGGATGTCGCATGTGACCAATAAAAAACAATAGATATAAACACATGAAAAATAAAGTAATCAGTTTATTCGAAGATAACAAAGATATTCAAAATGAAGGGATAAGCTATTCAGGACTAATAGATAGATTAGTTGCTCCTTTTGAAAACGATTTTTCAGAAAATTTTTATATTGAAGATATTTTTGAATTTGCCATAAACGCCTGGAACTTTGCTAACATGAATGCCATAGTTCCTAAAGAAGAATTTGAAAAAGTCATTTCTTCAATTCCAGATCAAAACACGGATATTCAATTACTAAAACAAATGATTGAATATAAGACCTCTAATTTTAAAGAGTATAATCGTTATATTTCTGATTTTGAGATACAAGAGGTTAATGGCGTGCCTACACTTACGGTAATAACAGAAAGTGAGGAAATGCATCTAGAAAACATGATGAGCAATTTTGCTCATGAACACACTCAAGAAGATTTTGATGAAAACTACATTAATCGTTATGCTTTTGTTTTAAAGCCTCAACAGCCATTTTTTGATTGGATTAACAACTTATATCCAGAGGATGAAGCCCTAGAAATTGATAAGGCAAACATTTATTTAGTTGATGATGGAATTGTTGATTTAGAAAAATGGCTTCGTAAAAAATTCGATACGTTTTTTATGATGGAATTAAATGGTTGGCATACCCATAAAAAGGACTGGCCTCAAAAACGAAATTTCAAAATGTTTAAGCAATGGTTTCAAGTTGATGTTTCTGATATGGTTTATGACTTAGAGAAAAGACCAATTAGTAAAGAACAATATGTCATTTAAAAATATAGCAATCAGGCTCGTCAGTTTTTTAAACCTTACGGTCTTTATTATTCTTCAACATGAATCATTTGCTGAAGAATCGTAACAGAAGATTTAGCTAATGAAGGAAATGAAAAGCTTATGGAACAAAAGAAGAGAGGG
Source organism: uncultured Algibacter sp. (assembly GCF_963976535.1). Lineage (NCBI taxonomy): Bacteria > Pseudomonadati > Bacteroidota > Flavobacteriia > Flavobacteriales > Flavobacteriaceae > Algibacter > uncultured Algibacter sp. The sequence goes on from NZ_CAXBLF010000072.1 coordinate 9,340, forward strand.
ACTGGTTAGCTGAAAATATTTAGAAAGAATTCTTTATTATATTTTAAAACGTGAACTCTAAAGTTCACGTTTTTTATTTTACACTAAAACCAGACCCACTAGGCAACTCAAAGTTTTCTAAATCAAAATAGGGAAGGGCTGCGATTAAATGATCGAAGATATCAGACATGATATATTCATAGTTTTCCCAACGTTTATCACTACTAAACGCATATATTTCTAACGGTATGCCTTGTGTGGTTGGTGCTAATTGACGCGCCATAATCATCATATCTTTATTAATAGCAGAATGATTTTTTAAATAGACGTCAATATATTTTCTGAATACACCAAGGTTGGTTAGGTTTCTACCGTTTAAAAGAAGGTCTTTATTAATGTTATTCGAACTATTGTATGATTTAATATCATGTTGTCTAGTTCCTAAATATGATGTGATTAATTCAATCTCTTTAAGTTTATTAACCTCTTGCTCGGTTAAATATTTAACGCCCTCTTGTTTAATATTTAAAGCTCTTTTAATACGTCTACCGTCTGAACTGGTCATTCCTCGCCAGTTTTTAAACGAATCTGAAATTAAAGCATAGGTAGGAATGGTAGTAATGGTTTTATCAAAATTCTGAACTTTTACGGTTGCTAAATTGATTTCAATAACATCACCATCGGCACCATATTTTTCGAATGTAATCCAATCGCCAATACGTACCATATCGTTTATAGATACTTGAATACTGGCTACAAAGCCCATAATAGTATCTTTAAAAACTAAAATAATGACGGCAGATATAGCACCTAAACCTGTAGCAAATTTCAAGAATGGAATACCTGTAACAATAGCTATAGCAGACATAAAGCCAGCTAACCAAGCAAAAATCATAAACACTTGAATGTAGCTGTCTATTGGTTTATCTTTAAATCTAGGTAAGGTTTTTAAATAATCTTTAAATGTGTTTAAAAGACTTCTTGCTATCCATAGTGTTAAAATAATAGCAAATACCTGCAACGCTTTTTCAATAATAACATCAGAATTTGGAAAGTCTGCGAATACCTTAGGAGTGAACTCTAAAGCAATTAATAAAGGTATGACATGAGCAACATTTCGAGGTACTTTATTTGTAATTAAAAGGTCATCAAAATTTGTTTTAGTTCTTACGGCGAATTTCGTAAAAGCAACCCTAATCAGTTTTCGAATAATAAAATCGATGATGGAAATGATAATGATTAAAATGATTAATAGAGCCAACATATTTAAGTACTTCGCGGTATTTTCTGGAGTACCGTGCGACACTAAATAATCATAAAGTATGTGTTTTAAATTATCCATTATGTACTGTTTTTAAATATTTTCTATCAATGTAAAATGTACCAAAGGGTAAGATTGATGCTAAAAGAACTATTAAGAATTCTTTGTTAGTCCAAGAAAACTCCTTTTTAAAAAGGAAAGCTAATGCTACATAAGCCACAAATAAAATACCATGAGGCATTCCAAGTAACTTAACGTACTGTGGGTCATTTAGTAAATACTTTATAGGTGTAGCAATAAACAAAAGTAAGATATATGAAACGCCTTCTAAAAGCGCAACAATTCTAAAAATATTCAATGAAGAAAACATGCTGATTTATTTTTGTGCAAAAGTAGTTCACAATCAAATAACAACAGGCTGTTTTAAGTTTTTTTTCTGAGTACATGACAAAAATTGATAATATATCGGATGTCAATCTGAGCGCAGTCGAAGACATTGGAAATATCGTATTCAAAAGCATTTCGACTGCGCTCAATGTGACACTTTTATATTTTTGTCATGTACTAAAGCTTTTTTTATAAGATGTTAAAAATGATAAGACCATAAATAGCAAAGCGCACTAAACGGAGCGAACCATAAACAATTACGTTTTTAAATGGAAACTCTATAATACCAGCAGCAATGCACGATATTGAAAAGGGCAGGGGCAATAAAGCTCCAACAACAATTAAAAAACCACCCCATTTTTTAGAGTTTTTAAGTTGTTTTTCCATTTTCATCTCTATGTAATTATGTACTGATGGGATTTTAGTAATGGTTCTACCCAACCAATATGATAATAATCCACCGCCATACGATAAAATGGCTAATATGCTCAAGTAAAACCAGGGACTGTACATTTTACCTGCCCAGGCAATAAAAATTTCTGGTGGTACAAGACCTAAAAGTATTTCAGAAACAAAAAAGAAACTTAATACGCCATAAGAGGGCAGAATTTCTGTTAATCTAACTAATGCGGCATTAATGTTAAAGAAATGATTAACAGTATAAATAGCTATAACTATAGCTATAATATATGGCAATGCTTTTTTTACAGCTTCCCAAACAAACGTATAGAACCCTGTGTAATTATAGTATTGATGTAGTAACTGCAAACGAGTCTTTACAGTCTTTTCCTTAGACTTTTGTTTCATATTCTTGACAGATTAAGGGAATGCAAATATAAGCTTAGAATCCCATTGAAAAAAGTAATTAACATATTTAACAATTTACGGTCGTACTTAAGTTAAGATGACAAAAGTCATTTTTTTCGACTCTTAAATCAATTAGTTTTATAATATGAATATTTAATCCATGAAACATGAAAGTATTTGATGAAAAACACATAAAAAACATTGTTCTAGTTGGCGCTCATCATAGTGGGAAAACAACATTATCTGAAACCATGTTGTTTGAGGCTGGTCTAATAAATAGAAGAGGAACTGTAGAAAATCATAATACGGTTTCAGACTACCGTGACATTGAACATGAAAGAAACGCATCTATATTCGCCACTCCATTACACACCGAGTGGCGTAATTATAAGATAAATATTATAGATACTCCAGGTTTAGATGATTTTATTGGTGAAATTATATCATCCATAAGTGTAGCCGATACTATTGTAACGGTGGTTAATGGTAGGCAAGGTGTAGAGGTAGGGACCGAAATTATTTGGAATTATATTGATACCTATAGAAAGGCCACTTTATTTGTGATAAATCAAATAGATCACCCAAATTTAAAGTTTGATGAAAGTTTTAAAAGTATAAATGAATTGGTGGGTAATCACGCTGTAAAGATTCAATTCCCAGTTAAGATTGATGGTGCTCAAGGTATTATTGATGTTTTAAAGATGAAACTCTATAAGTTTAAACCTGAAGGCGGTAAGCCTGAAAAATTAAGCATTCCAAAAGACTACCTAGAACTTGCTAATGAACTTCATAATGAGTTGGTAGAAAAAGCAGCCGAAAATGATGATGCTTTATTAGAACTGTTTTTTGAAAAAGGAACGCTTAATGAGGATGAAATGCGGCAAGGTATTAAAGCAGGCATGTTGAATCATGAATTGTTTCCTGTATTCTGTGTATCCGCTTTAAATGATATGGGAACAGGCAGATTAATGGGCTTTATTGATAACGTAGCACCAGCAGCATCTGAATTAAATGAAGAACAAAGTGTAGAGGGTGAGACCTTAAATCAAGAGGTTAGTGCGCCGACATCATTATTTGTTTTTAAAACTATTCATCAGCCTAATTTAGGTCAGATTACCTTTTTTAAAGTAAAATCGGGCGAAGTTAGCGTGAATGATAAATTGGTAAACCCAAGAAATAATGAAACCGAAACTATTAACCAGTTGTTTATCATGGATGGTAAAGAACGGCAATCCGTTACAAAATTAACGGTAGGCGATATTGGGGCCACTCTAAAATTAAAATTTACAGATACTAACGATACGCTAAGAGACACAAAAAGTAAAACCACCATTAAACCCATTAATTTTCCGAAGCCAAGAATTAAAAAAAGTGTGGTAGCTACTGAAAAAAAAGATGAAGAAAAATTAATTGATGCACTTAAAAAAATACATAGTCAGGATTTAACGGCTGTTTTAGAATACTCAAAAGAATCAAAACAGGAATTGTTAGGATGCCAAGGCGAATTACATTTAGCAACAATAGACTGGACTTTAAAGCATGTTTATGGCATTGAAGCCAAGTTTGAAAAGCCAAAAATAACGTATAGAGAAACCATACAACGCACATCCAAAGCGAGTTACAAGCATAAAAAGCAATCTGGTGGATCTGGGCAGTTTGGAGAAGTACACATGAAAATAGAACCCTGGCTTGAAGGCATGCCAGAACCAGAAGGGTTTAGTTTAAGAGGTAAAGAAGAAGTTGATTTAACATGGGGAGGAAAACTTATATTTTATAATTGTATTGTTGGTGGCGTTATTGACCAGCGTTATTTACCATCCATTATGAAAGGCGTTTTAGAGGTTATGGAAGATGGCCCATTAACAGGATCGTTTATTAGAGATATACGTGTAATGGTGTATGATGGAAAAATGCACTCGGTAGATTCTAACGATATTTCTTTTAAAATAGCAGGAGCACATGCATTTAAAGAAGCATTCTTAAAAGCGAATCCGAAATTATTAGAACCTACAAATGAATTAGTAGTAAAAGTGCCTGAAGACATGATTGGTAGTGTGATGACCGATTTACAATCTAGACGCTCAAGCATACAAGGCATTGAAAATCATAATAATTATCAGATATTAAAAACGATCACACCCGCAGCAGAATTATATGGTTATTCAACAGATTTACGTTCGTTAACACAAGGTAAGGCTACATTTAGCACCACGTTTTCATCATACCAACCAGTGCCAGCAAATGTTCAAATAGAGTTAGTAAAACAATTAGAAATAGTAGAAGTATAATATATAAAAACAAGTCATATGCAAACTAAAGTATCATATTTAAGCGATTTAAAGTTCAATTTAGAAACTTGGAGAAGAGAGTTACGTTTTCATTTAAATGAAATGGATACGTTTGAAGAAAAGCTAGAAGAAATAGCTAGTAGAGAATTTGGAAAGCGGGCCACAATTCCTTTAGAAAATTTCCAAAATAGAATTATGATTGAAAAAGCAGCCATATCAAAATTGATGCATCGCTGCAAAAACAAATTGAACAATATTAACACAGCAGATATTAATGAAAATATTGATGGGCGTTTAAGTATTGAACAGCATACAATAAAAGATGATATGAGAACATATATTAAAATGCATTATGAATTAAAAGAGGAGATGATGAAATATTTCTTGGAATGGCTCTAATGCCTTTATAATGAATAATTTAAATAACATTTTAATGCTGACTTATATCATAATATTAGGATTCATTTATCATTAGATTTATACAATTTAATACCATAAAAAAATGAAAATTAGCAGATTAATTTTAGTAGTATTGGTTATTGTTTTTACATTTAACCATGGAAACACACAGGATAAAGAAGCGTTTAAAGAAATTATTTGGCATATTAAAGCTTTTAAACCTCAAGTAAAATTGTTAGATATAAAAGCCATTGATAAGGAAGGGAATAGATATGATGTTAAAGCCATTCAAGACTCGGAGCAAACTAATTTATTAAGTATTAAAGCTTTTATAAAAGGAAAAAGGCTTCCTGTAAAAATGCTGGTTAGTGATGATATATACCATCCAGTTAAAGCGATAGGTGAAGATGGAACTATTTATGATATAAAGGCATTTACTGAAGATGGAACAATACTTCCAGTTAAAGGTGTTAGCAAATCTGGTAACATTATACATATTAAAGCTATATATAAAAATTTAGTGTTTTATAATGTTATTGCTATTTCTCCTGAAGGAAAAACAAATGCTGTAAAAGGCATTAAATTAAGTGATGATGATATTGAATCTACTATAAATGGTATTCAAGTTTATGCTCATGTAAAATCTTTAACACATGCAAAATAGGTGATGGTAGGTTTTAAGATAATTTTTAAAACTTAACATTTTTTATTTTCTATAGCTATAAGGAAATAAATTCTATTTTACATAATATAAATTATAGTACAAATGTTATCATTAGTATTTTATGAGTGGAGTCCATTTGATAGCTATAATGTAGTATTATGTAAAATATCCCAGAAGCATTCTTTTTCATTAGAATAATTGAAACTTGGGTCATTAAACTAATAAGCGGTTTGCTTCGCAGCGTTTAAAAACATTTGTATCTATAATTAGCCGTTATGTAAAATAGCCGCTACCAAGCGCTCG
>NZ_CAXBLF010000073.1:0-14768 GCF_963976535.1 uncultured Algibacter sp.
GTTAAAAGCACGCTAAATGTCAACGGACTTATTACTGCCAACTGCGGACTAACCCGCGTTAGGGATTGCAGTGGCATCCTTTTTAAAAGTAGCGCACTATTAATTTTGTGTTGAACTATTAAATAAGCAGATAGTCACGTCCATTTGTCCTGGTTATGACGTTTTAAAAAGATATAACGGAAAGCCCGACCCTTTTCGGGTAACGCCCAAATTATAAAACAAAAAAAAGCCCTAACAATAATATGTTAAGGCTTTTTCTAGTTTGAGTTAGTTATAGTTTACCGTCTTCACGGGAATAAAAAATTATTTTCTAATTAACCATTCATAGAAATTAAAAACTCTTCGTTGTTTTTAGTTTGCTTGAAACGTTCGTTAATGAATTCCATAGCTTCAACAGGATTCATATCTGCAAGATACTTGCGCATTACCCACATACGTTGAATAGTCACTTTGTCTAATAAAATATCGTCGCGACGCGTACTTGAAGATGTCAGGTCGATAGCAGGGAAAATTCTACGGTTAGATATTTTTCTATCTAACTGAAGTTCCATATTACCTGTTCCTTTAAATTCTTCAAAGATTACTTCGTCCATTTTAGAACCTGTTTCTGTAAGTGCCGTAGCGATAATGGTAAGCGAACCTCCATTTTCAATATTACGAGCGGCACCAAAGAAACGTTTTGGTTTGTGTAAAGCATTAGCATCAACACCACCACTTAATATTTTACCTGATGCAGGTTGCACGCTATTATAAGCTCTAGCCAAACGCGTGATAGAGTCTAATAGAATAACTACATCGTGTCCACATTCTACTAATCGTTTTGCTTTTTCAAGAACAATATTTGCGATTTTCACATGCTCGTGAGCCTCTTTATCAAAGGTAGAAGCAATAACTTCTCCACGCACATTACGTTGCATATCTGTGACCTCTTCAGGACGTTCATCAATTAGTAAAATCATTTGATAAACCTCTGGATGGTTCGCTGCAATAGCATTGGCCACATCCTTTAGTAACATGGTTTTACCAGTTTTTGGTTGCGATACTATCATACCACGTTGTCCTTTACCAATAGGCGCGAACAAATCCATAATTCTAGTAGATATTGTACTTTGCCTTTCTGCTAAGTTGAATTTTTCTTGCGGAAATAATGGTGTTAAATGCTCGAAAGATACACGATCTCTTACAACATTTGGATTCTGACCATTAATTCTGATCACCTTAATTAAAGGGAAATATTTTTCGCCTTCTTTTGGCGGGCGCACATGCCCTAAAACAGTATCTCCAACTTTTAAACCAAATAATCTAATTTGAGATTGCGATACATAAATATCATCAGGTGATGACAAATAGTTGTAATCTGATGAGCGTAAAAACCCATAACCATCTTGCATGATGTCTAAAACACCTTCACTTTCAATAATAGCATCAAACTCAAAATCAGGATCACGATAACGGTTTCTTGTATCTTTATTACCCTTATCAACATTACCGTTTTTCTGATTTTTATGCTGATTTTTATCAGGTCTTGGATTTGGTTTTTTCGGGTTATCGTTACGCGGTCTTGGATTTGGCTTATGTACCGGCTTTTTTTCTTCTTTATTTTGAGGAGCTTCAGCTTTTGTTACTGCTTCAGTTTTTGGGGTAGCTATAACTTCAGGCTTGTTTTCTGTTACTTTATCGTTATTTTGTTGTTGCTCGTTTTTTACAGGTTTTTGGACACGCTGTCTAGGTTTTCTAGTAACTGGTGTTGCATTTTTTGTTTCTACAGAAGTAGTTTCTGGAGTTACAACGGCTTTTACTGCTTTTGGATCTGCAGCCTGTTGATCTAGTATTTGGTATACTAAATCTAATTTTTTCATTGCACGATACTTTGGGACGTTCAATTTTTTTGCAATCTCCTGTAAATCAGCGAGTTTCTTTTCTTTTAATTGTGAAATTTCAAACATTTATGTTTAATTGAATATTTTATTTGAATACTAAGTTTAGTTATTCTGAAAAATGATTTTTAAATCTTGAAGAATTAACCGCTTGTAAGTGCGATTGTTGTGAATTATTACTGCAATAATACAACTTTATTTTATTTTTTAATATTAATTCTATTATTTTTGCGGTCTAGATAATAAATTTATATGTTACAACGCATACAAACTATATACCTTTTATTAGCCGCTGGAATTTCAGCAGGACTCATTTTTGTGTTTCATTTATGGATTACAGATGCAGGTGTAAACGTATTTGCGAAAGACGACATGCTTTATTTAGGATTGTTTCTAGGTTCAGCAGTATTGTCTTTAGTAACCATTTTTATGTATAAAAATAGGAAGTCTCAATTTGTAATGGGGCGACTTAACATCATATTAAACTTTATTTTACTAGGATTTTTCGTGTATCAATCACTAAATGTATCTGGAGAGACGGCGGTTTCTGAGAAAGGTATTGGGATGCTTCTCCCTATTGTTTCTATCGTGTTATTGGCTTTAGCCAATAAGGCCATCAAGAAGGATGAAGAACTTGTAAAATCTGTTGATAGGTTACGATAAACCTTACATCTTAGTAGTATTAGTGTGAAAAACCCAAAGTGAAAGCTTTGGGTTTTTTTATTCTCCTCTGGAGGGGAAATTAGCGGTGTTTTTATTCCTCCCTTAATCCCTCCGAAGGAGGAAAACTGTTATGGGCTACGCTCCTTATTTTATTGGGATTGAGTGTTCCCTTCCCTTCGGGAAGGGCTAGGGATGGGATTAAGGATTTAGGAAGGGCTTCTCTTTTTATTTTATTTCAACAAGCTCTAATTCAAAAGTTAAATCTTGTCCAGCTAATGGGTGATTAGCATCAGCAATAATATGATCTTCGTTAACTTCAGCAATTCTAAATTGTACTTCTCTACCATCTTCACCTTTCGATGCGAGTCCCATTCCTACTTCTGGAGCCATATCTGGCGGAAGTTGTTCTTTTTTTACTTCGTATAACAATTCCTTTTGCACCTCGCCATAGGCTTCAGCAACAGGAATTTTAATTGTTTTTTTCTCGTTTAATTCCATAGTCATAATACCTTTCTCAAAACCAGGAATAAGCATACCTTGACCTAGAGTTACTTCCAACGGTTCTCTGTCTATCGAGCTATCAAAAACTTGACCATTGCTTAATTTTCCTGTGTAATGTACTTTTACCGTATCATTTTCTTTTACTTGACTCATAAATAATAATGTTTACTGTTTTTATAATAAGTCAGTAAATTTACAACTTATAAGGCAAAAAGGAGGCGCTTTTGTTGTATCACTTAAACTGATTACGAGTTTTTTAACAGAATTATAACAAGCCTTTGGGCGTTACCCCGAAAAGGGGTCGGGCTTTACGTTCCAAGTCCTCGCTCCCAAAAGGTCGCTGTGGGCTTTCTACTGCAATCCCTAACGCAAAAAAAAGCCTCCCTTAATCCCTCCGAAGGAGGGAAACACGAAACTTTATAAAAACGTAAAAAACTATACAGGAAAGTATGCCACAACAGTGAGAAAGTCCTCCCTGTTTGGGGAGGATTTAGGAGGGGCTCTTAGGATGCCTCACCGGAAACTCAATAACCTCCAAATTATCAATCTTTTTTCCATCAATGGTAAAACGAAGCATGGTTCTTACCTTATGAAATCCATGTTTACCAACCGCACCAGGATTCATGTGGATTAAGTTTAGTTTTTTATCAGGCATCACTTTTAAAATATGCGAATGCCCGCAAATAAAAAGTCTTGGCGGGTTTATTTTTATGGCTTCACTCACTCTAAGATTGTATTTTGGCGGATAACCGCCAATATGCGTTATCCAAACATCCACATCTTCACACATAAAACGGTTATGTTCTGGGAATTCTAAACGCACTTCAGCATCATCAATATTACCGTAAACGCCGCGTAAAGGTTTTAGGGCTTTAATAGCATCGGTAACTTTTAAACTACCCATATCTCCTGCATGCCAAACTTCATCAGCTTGTTTTACGTACTTTAAAATGTCGTCGTCAATATAACTATGTGTATCAGAGAGGAGTAATATTTTTGTCATTTATTTATAGCAGTAATTTATGTTGGTAAAGTTATCGATAATTGTTTGAATGTTTTGTAATCAACATAACGCATTGAAACTTTACTATGTCTTAGTATCATTATCGTATATTTTCGTGTCCTAACGTATCATTTTACTCAAATTTATATTGAATGTTTCTTTTGATTTTGTCAGAAAAAATGTTGAATTTCGTTTTTGTGGAATATAATACACTTCAATATTTTCCTATCCGTTTGAATTAAGTTGCTTATACGAAAAACAAACAAAGAGTAATTTTAGACAATGAAGCCAAAGATTAAAAATAGAAAATGACAATAAAAGAATACGTAGATATAGTAAGCAAACGACTTCAATCTGGAATATCAAGAGAACATTCTTATAGAGGTGACCTAGAAACTTTAATTAGAGATTTAGTTGAGGGAATAGAAATAACAAACGAACCTGCAAACGTTACTGATTGTGGGAATCCAGATTATGTAATTACTAAAGGGAAAATTCCAGTTGGTTATATTGAGGCAAAAGATATTGGGAAAGACTTAAATAGTAAATTATACAAAGAGCAATTTGGACGTTATAAGAAAGCACTTGATAATCTGATAATTACAGATTATGTTTGGTTTCAATTCTTTCAAAACGGAGAATTAATTCACGAAATAAAAATTGGAGACATTGAAAACAATTCAATCAAACCAATTCTCGAAAATTTTTCAAAATTTGAGAACTTAATAAAAGACTTTTGTACTCACGTTGGACAAACCATTAAATCGTCAAAGAAATTGGCAGAAATGATGGCTGGAAAAGCCCGTTTGTTACAAGATATTTTAGAACGTGCCATAACATCTGATGAAGAAACACAGGAAAACACCTCATTAAAAGGGCAATACGACACCTTTAAGCAAATACTAATTCACGATTTGCAACCTAAAGGTTTTGCAGATATTTATGCGCAAACTTTGGCGTATGGCATGTTTGCAGCAAGATTGCACGATCCAACTTTAAACGATTTTAGCAGACAAGAAGCGGCAGAACTCATCCCAAAATCCAATCCGTTTTTGCGAAAACTATTTGGTTATATCGCAGGGCCAGATATAGACGAGCGTATTGTAACTGTAGTTGATAACCTTGCAGAAGTTTTTAGAGCCACAAATGTTGAGCAGTTATTGATGAATTTTGGTAAAAGCACACAAACCCAAGACCCAATAATTCATTTCTACGAAACGTTTTTGGCGGAATACGACCCTAAATTACGAAAAGCAAGAGGTGTTTGGTACACACCAGAGCCAGTTGTAAATTTTATAGTTCGAGCAGTAGATGATATTTTAAAAACTGAATTTGATTTACCACAAGGATTAGCAGATACCAGTAAAACAAAAATTAAAATAAATACGGATGTTGCAGATAAACGTTCGGCAACCGGTTACAAACAAATAGAGAAAGAGGTACATAAAGTACAAATACTTGACCCAGCAACGGGAACAGGAACATTTTTAGCAGAAGTTGTAAAGTTTATCTACAACAAAAACTTTAAAACCATGAAAGGTGCTTGGAGTGGTTATGTTGAAGAACACTTAATACCAAGACTAAATGGTTTTGAGTTGTTAATGGCTTCCTACGCTATGGCACATCTAAAATTAGATATGTTATTAACCGAAACGGGTTACAAATCCACTAAAAATGAACGTTTAAACATTTACTTAACCAACTCGTTAGAAGAACATCATAAAGACACAGGCACTTTATTTTCAAATTGGTTAAGTAGTGAAGCTAATGAAGCTAATCACATAAAACGTGATACACCAGTTATGTGTGTGATTGGAAATCCGCCTTATGCTTCCAGTAGCACTAATAATGGAAAATGGATTGAAACACTTTCAGATGATTATAAAAAAAACCTAAAAGAAAAAAGCTACAATTCTTTGTCTGATGATTATATAAAGTTTATCCGTTATGGTCAATATCATATTGACAAAAACAGATCTGGTGTTTTAGCTTACATCTCAAATAATAGTTTTATTGATGGTGTTACTCACAGGCAAATGAGATTGAGTTTACTAGAATCATTTGATAAGATTTATATTATAGATTTACATGGCAACTCTAAGAAAAAAGAAACTTGTCCTGATGGTTCCTTAGATCAAAATGTATTTGACATTATGCAGGGTGTGTCAATTAATATATTTGTCAAAAATGGTAAAAAACAAAAAAACGATTTAGGTAAAGTATTCCATTATGATCTCTATGGCAAAAGAGATAGTAAATATGAATTCTTAAATAATAGTTTTTTAAACTCTATTAGTTGGGTAAATCTGAAATATAGAGAACCGAATTATTATTTTGTACAGCGCGATTATAAAGCTTTAGAATCATATAACAAAGGTTTTAGTATTGAAACACTCTTTACCAATAACGCGACAGGGCTTAAAACTGAACGTGACATTTTTACTATAAAATTAACTAAAAAGGAATTAGATGAAGTCTTATTTGACTTAAGAAATTCTGATATTGAAAGTATCAGGGTTAAGCATTATTTGAAGCCTGATGGTAGAGATTGGACTTTAAAAAACGCAAAGGAAGATGTTTTAAATAATAAATCTGGTATTAGGACTATGGTACATTATCGTCCTTTCGATAATAGGTACACATATTACACAAGTAAGTCTAAAGGATTCATGGCTTACCCAAGAAACAAAATCATGGATCATCTAATTAAAGAAAACATTTGTTTTGTAACAACAAGGTTAAATCGTGGTCTTAGTTCAGCTTATAATTTTGTTAGTAAAAACATATTGGATTTACATCTTTTAGATAGTGCAGCTGATTCACTTCAGGCTTTTCCTTTATATCTGTATCCAAATTCAAATGGACAACAAAGCATTGAAAAAAAATTAAAAAGAACGCCAAACCTTAATTTGGTTATTGTTAATAAAATTGCTAAGAATTTAGGGTTAGATTTTAAGGATGAAAGCACTTTAAAAGGCTCTTCAAATAAGAGTCAAACCTTTGCTCCATTAGACATATTAGATTATATATACTGCATAGTTCATTCACCAAAATATCGTAATAAATTTTCAGAATTTCTAAAAAAAGATTATCCCAAAATACCATTTCCAAAAAATCAAGAAACTTTTTGGCAGTTAGTAAAACTAGGCAAAGAAGTAAGACAAATTCATCTTTTAGAAAGTGATAAAATTGAAGATTATATTACTAGTTATGAAATGGCAGAAGATGCCGAAAATGATCATAATGTGATTACAACAAAAATTGGTAAGAAAGATTGGGAAATAATTGACGAGGTAAAGCAATTGGGTAGAATTTGGATAAACGAAAGCAAGTATTTTAATAACGTGCCTTTAACAGTTTGGGAGTTTTACATTGGTGGGTATCAACCCGCACAAAAATGGTTAAAAGATAGAAAGGGCAGCCAATTAAAATATGAGGATATTTTACATTATCAGAAAATTATAGTTGCCCTTTCTGAAACGGACAGAATAATGAAAGACATTGATAACATAGATATTGAATAAAACACCTCCCTCAATCCCTCCTTTTTAGGAGGGAAGCGTTTCTGCTTCGATTTTAATTTATTCTATAATCTACAACAGTAAACCGCAACAGTTTCCCCTATAATTAAGAGGGGATTAAGGGGTGTGTGTTTTTTATAGTTAAACATCGTCTTTTAATTCTATAGATTCCTGCCTTCGCAGGAATGACAAAACATGGCGAATAAGACTTTAGCTGGCGGATAGATGCGTTAGGGATTGCAGTGGAAAGCCCACAGCGAAGTATGAGCGAGGACTTGTAACGTAAAGCCCGACCCTTGGGTAACGCCCAAGTTTGAAAACTGATTTAATATTTTATTAAGACTTCCCTTTTTTTAGGACCGTCAAATCTAGTTATCTTTGTGGCTTGATAAAAACAAAAGTGTTGCGATATTTTATAGAACTTTCTTATAATGGCAGCGGGTATCATGGTTGGCAAAATCAACCGAATGGTATTACTGTTCAGGAAGTTGTTGAGACCGCCTTATCGACTTTGCTTAATGAGCCAGTTGCTATAATGGGCGCAGGACGTACCGATGCTGGGGTGCATGCCTCACAAATGTTTGCGCATTTTGATACGGCTATTGTTTTTGAAGCGCATGATTTAATTTTTAAGCTGAATTCTTTTTTGCCAAACGATATTGCTATTGCCACTATTTTTGAGGTGAAACCTGAAATACATGCACGTTTTTATGCCTTGAGTAGAACGTATTTGTACCGTGTGAGTGTGAATAAAAATGTGTTTACGTTTAATGATAGTTTTTTTGTGAAGCAGGCTTTGGATGTTGATAAAATGAACGCCGCTTCGAAAATTTTATTGGAGTATAAAGATTTTCAATGTTTCTCGAAAAGTAAAACGGATGTAAAAACGTATCATTGTGATATCATGCAAGCGGAATGGATGGTTAAGGATGATGAGCTTCATTTTGTTATAAAAGCCAATCGTTTTTTACGAAATATGGTAAGAGCCATTGTTGGCAGCATGATTAACATTGGGTTGGGTAAAATGGATGTTGATGAATTACATACCATTATAAAATCTAAAAATAGGAGTGAAGCTGGGTTTTCTGTTCCTGCCCACGGCTTATATTTAACTAATATTGAATATCCAAAAGATATAATACTATAGATGAGTAAAACGAAAGAAAGTATTTTTGATTTTAATCTTTTTAAGCGCCTTTTTAAATACATAAAGCCTTATAAAGCAGTTTTCTTTGGGTTAATTTTACTGGTCGTTTTGTTGGCTATTTTTAGTGCTGCAACCCCATATATAACCAAATATGCGATAGATGATAGTATTACAAATAGGATTGAAAAAGACTTTTTGTTTTATATTCTACTCATGCTTGTCGTTTTAGTGCTGCAAACCGTTTTTCAGTTGTTATTTATTTATTATGCGGCTTGGTTGGGGCAAAATTTAGTGATGGATGTGCGTGTGAAGTTGTTTGACCATTTGCTTCGTTTTAAAATGAAGTATTATGATAATTCTTCGGTTGGGTTACTTATAACAAGGGCTGTGACTGATATGGAGCGTATTGCTGATATTTTTGGGCAAGGACTTTTTATGATTTTTAAAGACTTATTGGCTATGGCTGTGGTTTTTGGAGTTATGGTGTATCTTAATTTCAAGTTGAGTCTTATTGTTTTTATCATGTTGCCTTTATTGCTTTACGCCACGCGAATTTTTCAAAAGTATATGAAAAAGGCTTTTGAGGAAGTGCGTACAGAAGTGTCTAATTTGAATTCCTTTGTTCAAGAGCGGTTAACGGGCATGAAGATATTACAATTGTTTACGCGTGAAGATGTGGAATTAAAGAATTTTAAAGCTATAAATGAACGCCATAAAAAAGGATGGATTAAAACCGTTTGGTATAACTCTATCTTTTTTCCTTTGGCTGATTTATCGTCATCAATAACCATTGGCTTGGTGGCTTGGTATGGCGGATTGAATGTGGTTTTGGAAAACAGTACGGTATCGCAAGGTGATTTAATTGCTTTTATCATGTTTGTGCCGATGTTGTTTAGACCATTGCGCCAAATTGCAGATAAGTTTAATACGCTGCAAATGGGTATGGTAGCGGCAACTAGAGTATTTAAAGTGATTGATACCACGTCTCAGATTGATGATACAGGAACGCATGTTGCTGAGTCTTTTAAAGGTAATATCAAGTTTGATAACGTCCATTTTAGTTATGTTGAAGATGAAGAAGTCTTGAAAGGGATTTCTTTTGATGTGAAAGCAGGAGCAACGGTTGCTATTGTTGGCGCTACAGGAGCTGGAAAATCGACTATTATTAATTTACTGAATCGTTTTTATGAAATTGGTGCTGGTGTTATTTCAGTAGACGATATTAATATTAAAGACGTGACTTTATCGTCATTAAGAACTCAAATTGCTGTGGTATTACAAGACGTATTTTTGTTTGCCGATACTATTTTAAATAATATTAAGCTAAATCATCCAGAGATTTCAGAAGAACAGGTATATCAAGCAGCAAAAGATATTGGCATTCACGATTTTATTATGGCCTTACCTGATGGTTACCATTATAATGTAAAAGAGCGTGGTGTGATGTTATCTTCTGGTCAGCGTCAATTGATTTCGTTTTTGAGAGCTTATGTTGCTAATCCGAGTATTTTGGTTTTAGATGAAGCGACATCTTCAGTTGATTCATATTCAGAGCAACTCATCCAGAATGCTACCGATAAAATTACTAAAGGCAGAACCTCAATAGTTATTGCCCACCGATTAGCGACCATTAAAAAAGCAGACAAAATTAT
Organism: uncultured Algibacter sp.; assembly: GCF_963976535.1. Lineage (NCBI taxonomy): Bacteria > Pseudomonadati > Bacteroidota > Flavobacteriia > Flavobacteriales > Flavobacteriaceae > Algibacter > uncultured Algibacter sp. The sequence continues at coordinate 10,365 of NZ_CAXBLF010000073.1, forward strand.
TGTTATGGATGCTGGTAAAATTGTAGAACAAGGCACACACAAAGAGTTACTTAAAAAAGAAAATGGGTACTACAGGAACTTGTATGAGGTGCAGTTTTTACAGGAGGAAGTGGCTTAGTTTATAATTATTTGGGAGTAAAATCCTGTAAATTCATACTTCCTGTAAGGATTAAAATACCCACTACTAAAATTGATATTCCTATATATAATATAAAAAAGAGTACCAAAAACAATAAACTTTTCAGAATTAATTCACTTATACTTAACTCAAAAATACGCTTAAGCAAAAAACAGTGATAGAAAAAGACTAATACATACATTGCAAAAGAAAAAAGCAGATATTGGTTTGGTATAATCAATAAGATTAATTGCCCTAAAATTACAGAAACTAAAGAAAACAGAGACATGCTGTATAAGTATAAGACAATATGCTCGGTAAAATTATAGGCTTTTTTATGAAATATGATAAAAGAAATAATAGCAAAAAAGGGAATTAAAGCAGAATATATTAGTGAGCTGTATTCTAGACTATTAGCAGTAATTTTCTGCGTCATATTTTGAGACACTTCATTACTATAAACATTAGAGATACTTGAAAAGCCTAAATATTTTAAATAGAATTTTTTTATAAAAAAAATGGATAAACCAGTTAATGTAAGCGATAATCCAAAAAAACTAATAGGGTTAACATATTTTTTTCTTACCCCATTTACATAACTCCCAATAACATCTTCGGGCTTTTTAATTAGTGTCTGGACGGAAACAGACGATTTTTATAATTTGAATTATTTTTGATGTCATTTTTGTTTAGTTTTTATGAGTTGATGCCTTAGTATCAAGCGATTAAAAATAAACTGAAAGGGCGCAAAAAGAAACAAATTTAATTTTGCTGTGTTTCCGTCCAGACACTAATTAAGTAAATAATAGTTCGGAATAACTTATTGTCATAGTTCAAAAAGGTTTCACTGATGTGTTCAAATAAATTTTTAAGAGTTAATCGGTTTCTTATAACTCTACCTCCACAAGCGGTGCAGTAATTACTTTCAGTGGTTAATATGGTGCTACAGTTTTTGCATTCCATTAAGCTAAATCATTTTTAATTATTTCATTAAGCTCCTTGATATCTTCGTAAACTACAAATTCACCATCTTTAAAATATGAAATATGGCCCGTTTCTTCGCTTACAGCAAGTGCTAAAGCATCTGTTTTTTCGGTAACGCCAATGGCGGCTCTATGACGTAAACCAAAACGTTGAGGCATGTTTTTTTCATTATTTACAGGAAGAATAACGCGTGTTGCTTTCACAATATTATTGCTAATAACAATAGCGCCATCGTGTAACGGACTGTTTTTAAAAAATATACTTTCTATAATAGGTTGAGTTACTTTAATATTCATTTCATCACCAGATTGTGATAAGAAATCTAAATTATTATTACGTTCAAAAACTATAAGCGCGCCAGTTTTAGACACCGACATTTTGTTGCAAGCAGATATCACAGCATCAACATCAGTTTCATCATTAGTTTCTGTTTTTAAGAAATTAATTTGCTGTAAAAACTTGCGTCGCCTGCCAAAATTTGTAGAACCAACCATAAGTAAAAATTTTCTGATTTCTGGCTGAAAAACGACAATTAGGGCGATAATACCCACTTTCATAAATCCACCAAAAATACCAGTAAGCAGTTCCATATTCAGGAAATCAGTTAACCTCCAAGCGCCATAAATAATAATAATTCCAATAAAAATATTGATGGCAACGGTGCCTTTAATTAATCTGTAAGCATAATAGAGGAGTAGTGCTACTAAAATAACATCTATAATATCTACAACAGTAAATTTTAAAAGGTCTTTAAAAATATCCAATAGTGATGGGTTTTGGTAAATTTAGTAAAATATGGTTAATTAAAAATGAATTCTTTATCTAATACTTTGGATTGTTTCAAATTAACATTTTTTATAATTGACTTATATTCAATGTAGTTTTGAAAAGAAAGATCTTCATTGAAATTCAATAAAATCATACCATTAATTTTATCAGTTTTTTTTAAGTAAAAAGATAAGCTGTCTTTTGTTATTTCTGTTATAAAGGTTTTTAAACTTTTGCTGGCAATAGTTATTTTATTGTTTGTTTCAAAACCAATTGCTGTTGAATTACTTTCATCTTGAACATTTGAAAGTTCTCCAGAGTAATCATCTAAAGATTCATTGTTGTAAATAACATCCGTAAACTCAATAAACCCTAAATTCTTTCTACTTATATCATTACAAGTAAAATAGTTTTTGGCTTCTTTGTTTTTATGACTTGAGTTATTTTTTTTATCCTGTAAATATTTAATATGCGGAATAGCTTGTTTAAGTGTTAAGCGTTTATCTACATTAATCAACCAATTTGTGGTGCTAATTAGGTTTTTTCTATTGAGTTCAACACTGTCTTTTTGAGTTTCATCATAAAATAAATAGGCATGCGAAACATCTTGTATCTCTGAAATTTCAGAATGACTTATTTCTGGTAATAGGAGTGCTTTTTCATTTCCGCAGGAAAACAAAAAAAACATTAGAACTATTAACGCAACAGTTTCCCTCCTAAAAAGGAGGGAGTAAGGGAGGTGTTTAGCAATTATTTTCATTTTAAGAATTTAAAGATTCAATCAACTTTATACATTCCATAGCCTCTTTAACATCATGAACTCGTAAAATAGAAGCGCCTTTTTGCAAAGCAACGGTATTTAGAACCGAGGTTCCGTTTAATGCTTCATTAGCGGAAGTTTCTAAAGTTTTATAAATCATTGATTTTCTAGACATTCCAACAAGCAAAGGACTTTCAATCATTTTAAAAAGCTCTAATTTATTTAATAATTCAAAATTCTGCTCTAGTGTTTTTGCAAAACCAAAACCAGGATCAATAATAATATCAACAATGCCTAAAGCTTTAGCAGTTGCTATTCTTTCAGAAAAATAAAATAAAACAGCTTTTATTAAATTATCATAATCCGTTTGTTGCTGCATGTTTTTGGGTGTTCCTCGCATGTGCATCATAATATAAGGCACATGTAAATCAGCAATAGTTTGTAACATATTTTCGTCTAATTTTCCAGCAGAAATATCATTAATCATACAAGCACCAGCAACAATACATCGTTTTGCAACTTCACTTCTAAATGTATCTATGGAAAGTAATGTTTCAGGAAATTCTTTTAAAATCAACTTAACAATTGGAATTATGCGCTTTAATTCATCAATTTCACTAACATGGTTTGCATTAGGGCGAGAACTGTAGGCACCAACATCAATAAAAGTAGCACCTTCGTTTAGCATACGCCCAACATGATTTAAAATGTAGCCTTCGTTTTTATGAGTACCACCATCATAAAATGAATCAGGGGTAATGTTTAAAACCCCCATCACTTTTGGTGACGATAAATCTATGAGTTTGCCTTTGCAATTAATAGTCATAATCTTAAAAATTCCAATGTTTTAAAAATCAAATTCCAAACCTAAAACTTTAAATTTGAAACATCAAAAGTAGTCTTCAAAACTTTAAACCTTAAACTTTTGAACTTTGAACTATTTAAGCGAAATTTACACAAAATTCATTTCAATTCATGCAAGATACTTCAAAACAATACGATGCCGTAATAGATACCTGCAAAAGTTTATTTATTAAGAAAATGGGTGATTACGGAAGTGCATGGAGAATCCTAAGGTTACCATCACTAACTGATCAAATTTTTATTAAAGCGCAACGTATTAGAAGTCTTCAGCAAAATGATGTTAGAAAGGTTGATGAAGGAGAAGCAAGTGAATTTGTTGGCATAATCAATTACTGTATTATGGCATTAATTCAGTTAGAAAAAGGAGTTGTTGAACAACCCGATATGTCTACCGAAGAAGCTGCAAAATTATACCAAGAAAAAGTAACAGTTACAAAACAGTTGATGGAAGATAAAAACCATGATTATGGCGAAGCATGGCGAGATATGAGAGTAAGTAGTTTGACTGATTTAATTTTGCAGAAGTTATTACGAGTTAAACAAATTGAAGATAATGAAGGCAAAACAGTGGTAAGTGAAGGGATTGATGCTAATTATCAAGACATGATTAACTACGCTATTTTTGCCATGATTCATTTGAATGAAAATTAAATAAATTCCAAAATTCAAAAACTAAATTCCAAAATGGTTTGAGTGAAAATAAAACTTATAATTTAGAATTAAGAACTTATGAATTTGCTAGAGATTGTCGTTTTTTAATAAAAGATTTAAAAAAGACTATTTCTAATATAGAAGATGGGAAACAACTGGTTAGATCTTCAGGTTCTGTTGGAGCGAATTACATAGAAGGAAATGAGAAGCTTGGTGAAAAAGATTTGAAATTTAGAATGAAAATTTCAAGAAAAGAGGC
>NZ_CAXBLF010000074.1:0-14631 GCF_963976535.1 uncultured Algibacter sp.
CATAAATGATACAAAAAAGCTATAACTAATTCATTGTCATTAAGTTGTTTTGATTTTTCAAGACTTTCTAAACATAAAGACTTTCCTTTTTCGACATCATTTTGTATTTGATATAAAACTATTTGATGTATCCCTGCAAGTAACTTTGCTTTAATAAAATTGACATCGTTATTATCAAACTTATCTATATAATTATCTAGTTTTGATTGTTCTATATTTGCTTCTTCAATAGTTACTTCGTCTCTTAGCTTTGAAATTTGCAACCATTTAATTTTTACGAAATCATATACTAAACTATCAGGATAATCAGGAACTTTTATTAAATTAATAAAATTAGAAACGTCGATATAGTCTATATCTGATCTATTACCTAGATTAGAAATAAAATCATAATAATCTTTATAATTAGGCTTCCCTTTAGTCATTCTATCTAAAGATTTTAAATAAAGACTTAATGGTTTTTTAGAAAGATAAAATGAGGCAGAATCTAATTTTTTACTTAAAATATAATCTTCAATTTTATTAATAAAAGACACATTATCATCTTTCGATTGCCCGTAAATGCACATTGTTACAAACAATTGCAGGACTATAATTACAACAGCCTTTTTTATATACTTCATAGAGCGTAAATATATAGATGTTTGTTAAACTAGAAAAAATAAAAAGCACTAAGATTGGCTATTTTAATTGAAGTTAATAATAGTATCTTTGCAACCCATTTGCATAAACATTTATGAGTTTTTTAAAAGAAATACAACGCAGACGTACCTTTGGTATCATATCACACCCCGATGCCGGTAAAACCACTTTAACAGAAAAACTACTTCTTTTTGGTGGCGCCATACAAGAAGCAGGTGCTGTAAAAAGTAATAAAATAAAGAAAGGTGCTACAAGTGATTTTATGGAAATAGAACGCCAACGTGGAATATCTGTTGCGACTTCTGTTTTAGCTTTTGAATACGATGGCATTAAAATAAACATTCTTGATACACCTGGGCATAAAGATTTTGCTGAAGATACCTTTAGAACATTAACTGCTGTTGATAGCGTTATAGTTGTTATTGATGTTGCAAAAGGTGTTGAGGAGCAAACTGAAAAACTAGTTGAAGTTTGTAGAATGCGAAATATTCCTATGATAGTATTCATTAATAAAATGGATAGAGAAGGAAAAGATGCTTTTGATTTACTTGATGAAGTAGAGCAAAAATTAGGACTTAAAGTGGTGCCGCTTAGTTTTCCAATTGGGATGGGCTATGATTTTAAAGGCATTTACAATCTTTGGGAAAAAAACATCAATCTTTTTAGTGGTGATAGCAGAAAGGATATAGAAGAAACTATCGAGGTTAGTGACCTAACCTCTCCAAAGTTAGATGAATTAATTGGCGCTGATGCTGCAAATACGTTACGCGAAGAAATAGAGTTAGTAGAAGGTATTTATCCAGATTTTAGTAAAGAAGCCTACTTAAACGGACATCAGCAACCCGTGTTTTTTGGCTCAGCTTTAAATAACTTTGGTGTTAGGGAGTTACTGGATTGCTTTGTAGAAATTGCACCTAAACCAAGACCAAAACAAAGTGAAGAACGTTTAGTTGACCCTAAAGAAGATAAATTTACGGGCTTTGTATTTAAAATCCATGCTAATATGGATCCAAATCATAGAAACCGTTTAGCTTTTGTTAAGATTGTTTCTGGTGAATTTAAACGTAATGCGCCATACTTACATGTTAGGCATAATAAAAAAGTGAAATTTTCCAGTCCTAATGCTTTTTTTGCTGAAAAGAAAGAAATAGTGGATATCTCCTATCCTGGTGATATTGTTGGTTTGCAAGACACCGGAACATTTAAAATTGGCGATACTTTAACTGAAGGTGAAATTCTAAATTATAAAGGTGTTCCTAGTTTTTCGCCAGAACATTTTAGATACATCAATAATGCCGATCCTTTAAAATCTAAACAACTATCAAAAGGTATAGATCAATTAATGGATGAAGGTGTTGCACAATTATTTACATTAGAACTTAACGGAAGAAAAGTTATAGGTACTGTTGGAGCCTTACAATATGAAGTGATTCAATATCGATTAGAACATGAATATGGTGCTAAATGTACTTACGATAACTTAAACGTACATAAAGCCTGCTGGGTAGATCCTACAGAATCTAAAACAGATGAGTATAAAGAGTTTGTGAGAGTTAAACAACGTTTTTTAGCTAAAGACAAACAAAACCAATTGGTGTTTTTAGCAGATTCTCCTTTTTCTTTGCAAATGACACAACAGAAATATCCGAATATAAAACTTCATTTTACTTCAGAATTTGATTAAATCTATACGTATTTCATCTATTAACAAGTTAAAAGATGTTTTTCAACGAATATTTTTATAGTAAAATGATCTGTTTTCTACATTTAGAATAGATTATAACCCCAAATAATGATCTACTTATGGAAACTACTGCTAATATTTTCAGTAATTTAGAAATTACTGTAACCTACAAACCTTGTGTATGCATTAATGCTGAGCGCTGTGCAAGAGAACTTTCAGATGTATTTAGACATTCAATTATTCCTTGGATTTACCTCGATGGTGCAACAACAAAAGAAATCAAGAGACAAATACAAAAATGCCCTTCTGGTGCATTACAGTTTTACCCTAATAAAGAAGTGGCTTAAAAATAAAAAACCTTTGAAAATTATTTTCAAAGGTTTTTTATTTATGCTTGACCAGTTGGCCCAAAATTTAATGGGATTGGAGGTTGCTCATAATCTTTTATCTTTCCATGAGCCTTTTCAAATCTAGTTATATTTTCAGCCAATGCTTTTTGTAAACGCTTAGCATGTTGAGGCGTTAAAATAATTCTAGACTTTACCTTATTCTTCGGAACCCCAGGCATAATATTTACAAAGTCCACAACAAATTCAGAAACCGAATGGTTTATAATAGCTAGATTGGAATAGGTGCCTTCAGCTACTTTCTCATCAAGTTCAATATTAATCTGTCCTTGCTTTTGGTTGTCTTTTTCGTTTGCTGCCATTGAAAATTATATTTTTCACTTCCACGAAGGTGGAAATCTTATTTATTAATCATTTTTAAAATAAAAAGTCCTAACTATATTATTAGCAGGACTTTTTATTATTATTTAAACAGATCCCCACCTGCGTGGGATAAATTCGACTTACAAGTTTTAATACCCTTTCGGCTATTAAAACTTGAGTCTTATTAATTGTAATTTAACTCTTGTTTAACTTGCATCATTTCGTCAAACTCTTCTTTAGAGCCAACAATGATATCAGTATAATTTCTCATACCTGTACCTGCTGGAATTCTATGACCAACAATTACATTTTCCTTCAAGCCTTCTAAAGTATCCACTTTCCCTGCCACAGCAGCTTCATTAAGTACTTTAGTAGTTTCTTGGAACGATGCTGCAGATATAAACGACTTGGTTTGAAGTGATGCTCTTGTAATACCTTGAAGTATTGGTGTAGCAGTTGCAGGTTGTGCATCTCTAGCTACTACAAGTTGCTTATCTTCTCTACGTATAATTGAATTTTCATCTCTTAAATCACGAGGTGAAATAATTTGTCCCGCTTTTAGATTTGTTGAATCTCCAGCGTCTTCAATAACTTTCATTCCGAAGATTTCATCATTTTCTTTTATGAAATCAGATTTATGAGCTAATTGATCTTCTAGGAAAATGGTATCACCAGAATCAATAATTCTAACTTTACGCATCATCTGTCTAACAACTACTTCAAAGTGCTTATCATTAATCTTCACACCTTGCAAACGATATACTTCCTGTACTTCGTTAACTAAGTATTGTTGAACAGCTGAAGGGCCTTTGATATTCAAAATATCGTTAGGCGTAATAGAACCATCAGATAATGGCATACCTGCTTTAACATAATCATTTTCTTGTACAAGAATTTGATTAGATAATTTCACTAAGTATTTCTTAATATCACCTGTTTTAGACTCTATAATAATCTCACGATTACCTCTCTTAATTTTCCCGAAAGATACCACACCATCAATAGCACTAACAACTGCTGGGTTAGATGGGTTACGTGCTTCAAATAATTCTGTTACACGAGGTAAACCACCCGTAATATCACCTGCTTTAGCAGATTTACGAGGAATTTTAACTAATATTTTACCAATATTAACCTTTTCTCCATCATCAATCATTAGGTGAGCTCCAACTGGTAAGTTGTAAGAACGAATTGTTTCACCTTTAGCGTCTTCAATATGAAGCGTTGGAATAAGTTTTTTGTTTCTAGATTCAGAAATTACTTTTTCTTGGAAACCTGTTTGTTCATCAATTTCAACTTGATATGTAATTCCTTGCTCGATATTTTCATACTTCACTTTTCCAGCAAATTCTGAAATAATTACACCATTATATGGATCCCAAGTACAAACAACATCAGCTTTCTTCAATGCATCACCGTTCTTAACAAGAATAGTTGAACCGTAAGGGATGTTATTAGTACTTAAAACAATACCTGTTTTCTTATCTGTAAGTTTAAGTTCAGATGTTCTAGAAATAACGATATCAACATCATTTCCTTCATTATCTTTACCTTTAACTGTTTTTAAATCTTCAATTTCAGCAATACCATCAAACTTGACAGCAAATTTGTTATCCTCAGAAATGTTACCAGCAATACCACCTACGTGGAATGTACGTAATGTAAGCTGCGTACCAGGTTCACCAATAGATTGTGCAGCAACTACACCAACAGCTTCACCTCGTTGTACCATTTTGCCAGTAGCTAAGTTTCTACCGTAGCATTTAGCACAAATACCTTTTAAGGCTTCACAAGTTAATGCTGAACGCACGTCTAAACTATCAATTGGAGATGCTTCAATTGCCTTAGCAACATCATCTTCAATTAATTGACCAGCCGAAACTAATAGTTCATCAGTCAATGGATTATGAACCTCATTTAATGATACACGACCAACGATTCTTTCCTCTAAAGTTTCAACAACTTCATCATTTTTCTTCAATGCCTCAACTTCAACACCTCTTAATGTACCACAATCTTCAGTATTGACAATCACATCTTGAGATACATCAACTAAACGACGTGTTAAATACCCTGCATCGGCAGTTTTAAGAGCCGTATCTGCAAGACCTTTACGCGCACCGTGAGTAGAGATAAAGTATTCTAAAATTGATAAACCTTCTTTGAAGTTAGAAAGAATTGGGTTTTCAATAATTTCGCCACCACCCGCGTTAGATTTTTTAGGTTTCGCCATTAATCCACGCATACCTGTTAACTGACGAATCTGTTCTTTAGATCCACGAGCTCCAGAGTCAAGCATCATAAACACCGAGTTAAATCCTTGCTGATCTTCTCTAATACGTTTCATTGACAATTCTGTCAATTCAGCATTTGTAGAAGTCCAGATATCAATTACTTGATTGTAACGCTCGTTATTAGTAATAAGCCCCATGTTATAATTTCCAGTAATACCGTCAACCAAACCATTAGCTTTATCAATCATACTCTGCTTTTCTGGTGGAATAATAATATCACCTAAACTGAATGATAATCCACCTTGAAATGCAAATTTAAAACCTAAAGTTCTAATAGCATCAAGGAAATCAGCACATTCAGGAACTGATGTTACTTTAAGAATATCACCAATAATATCTCTTAAGGACTTTTTAGTCAATACTTGATTGATATATCCAGCTGCCTCAGGTACATGTTGGTTAAATAATACTCTTCCAACTGTAGTTTCAACAATCATTCTATCAAGCTTGCCATCTTCATTAATATCGATAGTTCTAACTTTGATACCTGCATTCAAATCAACTTTCTTCTCATTGAAAGCAATTTCCACTTCCTCTGGAGAATAAAAAGTTAATCCTTCTCCTTTAACCTTTACATCTGCGGTAGAAGTACGTAACTTAGTCATATAATAAAGACCAAGTACCATATCTTGAGAAGGTACCGTTACCGGTGCTCCATTCGCTGGGTTTAAGATATTATGAGATGCCAACATTAATAGTTGACATTCTAAAATAGCTTCTGGTCCTAATGGTAAGTGAACCGCCATCTGGTCACCATCAAAATCGGCATTAAATGCTGTACATACTAATGGGTGTAATTGAATTGCTTTCCCTTCAATTAATTTTGGTTGGAATGCTTGTATACCCAAACGGTGTAATGTAGGCGCACGGTTTAGTAATACTGGATGTCCTTTAAGAACATTTTCCAAGATATCCCAAACCACAGGTTCTCTTTTATCTATAATTTTCTTTGCAGATTTTACTGTCTTTACAATCCCTCTTTCAATTAATTTTCTAATTACAAAAGGTTTGTATAATTCGGCTGCCATATTTTTTGGAATACCACATTCGAATAACTTTAATTCAGGCCCAACAACAATTACCGAACGCGCTGAATAGTCAACACGCTTACCAAGTAAGTTTTGACGGAAACGTCCTTGCTTACCTTTAAGTGAATCTGATAATGATTTTAATGGTCGGTTTGAATCTGTTTTTACAGCAGATGATTTACGTGTGTTATCAAATAATGAATCTACTGATTCTTGTAACATACGTTTTTCATTACGTAAAATAACTTCTGGTGCTTTTATTTCAACCAATCTTTTAAGACGGTTGTTACGGATAATTACACGACGGTATAAATCATTTAAATCAGACGTTGCAAAACGACCACCATCTAATGGTACTAACGGACGTAATTCTGGTGGAATAATTGGCACCACCTTCATAATCATCCACTCTGGTCTGTTTTCTCTATTCTCATTCGATTTACTTAAAGATTCAACAACTTGTAAACGCTTTAAAGCTTCAGTTTTACGTTGTTTCGACGTTTCTGTATTTGCTTTATGGCGTAGTTCGTATGATAAAGCCTCTAAATCAATTCTTGATAATAATTCAATTAAACACTCAGCACCCATTTTAGCTAAAAACTTGTTTGGGTCCTCATCATCTAAATACTGATTATCTTGAGGAAGTGATTCTAAAACATTTAGGTATTCTTCTTCAGTAAGGAAATCCATTTTTTGTAATGGCTCTCCTTCTTCATTTTTAGCATTACCTGGTTGAATTACTACATAACGTTCGTAGTAAATAATCATGTCTAATTTCTTGGATGGTAAGCCTAATAAATAACCTATTTTATTTGGTAACGAACGGAAGTACCAGATATGAGCTACAGGAACCACTAAATTAATGTGTCCTACTCTATCACGACGTACTTTCTTTTCTGTTACTTCTACACCACAACGGTCACAAACAATACCTTTGTAGCGAATTCTTTTATATTTACCACAAGCACACTCATAATCCTTTACAGGACCAAAAATACGCTCACAGAACAAACCATCACGTTCAGGTTTGTGTGTTCGATAATTGATAGTTTCTGGTTTTAAAACTTCACCTCTAGACTCTGCTAAAATAGATTCTGGTGATGCTAAACCAATTGAGATTTTATTAAATCTCTTAACTGTATTTTTATCTTGTTTTCTTGCCATTTTCTTAAGTTTTCAGTCTTCAGTCTCAGTATTCAGTATCAAGCATAAACTGCTAACTGGACACTGCGACTGCCCACTATTTTTTACTCCTCTAATCTGATGTCTAAACCTAAACCTTTCAATTCGTGCATAAGTACGTTGAAAGATTCTGGTAAACCTGGATCTGGCATTGGCTCACCTTTTACGATTGCTTCGTAAGTTTTGGCTCTACCAATTACATCATCAGATTTTACAGTTAAGATCTCGCGTAAAGTACTTGATGCTCCATAAGCCTCAAGTGCCCATACTTCCATCTCACCAAAACGCTGACCACCAAATTGTGCTTTACCACCTAAAGGTTGTTGCGTAATTAATGAGTAAGGTCCAATAGAACGCGCGTGCATTTTATCATCAACCATATGTCCTAGTTTCAGCATGTAAATCACACCAACTGTTGCTGGTTGATCGAAACGTGCTCCTGTTCCACCATCATATAAATAAGTATGACCATATCTTGGGATTCCAGCTTCATCTGTGAATTCATTAATTTGATCTATTGTTGCACCATCAAAAATTGGCGTTGCATATTTACGATCTAATTTTTGACCTGCCCATCCTAATACCGTTTCATAAATCTGACCGATGTTCATACGAGATGGCACACCAAGCGGATTTAATACAATATCAACAGGAGTTCCATCTTCTAAGAATGGCATATCTTCTTGACGAACAATACGTGCAACAATACCTTTGTTACCGTGACGTCCTGCCATTTTATCACCAACTTTAAGTTTACGTTTCTTTGCGATATAAACTTTAGCTAATTTGATAATACCTGCTGGTAATTCATCACCTACAGAGATTGTAAACTTCTCACGACGTAAAGAACCTTGTAAATCGTTTTCTTTAATCTTATAGTTATGAATTAAATCGGCTACCAATTTATTTGTATGCGTATCAGTAGTCCACTTTCCAGAAACTAAATGCGCATAATCATCAACAGCATTTAACATTTTAAGCGTGAATTTTTTACCTTTTGGTAATACTTCTTCACCTAAATCATTAAAAATACCTTGAGCTGTTTTACCATTTACAATAGCAAATAATTTTTCAACTAAAACATCTTTTAATTCATCAAATTTTCTGTCGTACTGAGCTTCTAATGCTAAGATATCATCTTTATCTTGTGCTCTCTTACGTTTATCTTTTACTGCTCTAGCAAATAATTTCTTTTCAATAACAACACCATGTAATGAAGGTGAGGCTTTTAAAGAAGCATCTTTTACATCACCTGCTTTATCACCAAAGATGGCACGTAATAATTTTTCTTCAGGTGTTGGATCAGATTCTCCTTTAGGAGTAATCTTACCAATAAGAATATCACCAGGTTTAACCTCGGCACCAACGCGAATCATTCCGTTTTCATCTAAGTCTTTAGTAGCCTCTTCAGAAACATTAGGAATATCATTAGTTAGCTCTTCATTACCTAGTTTTGTATCTCTTACATCTAAAGAATACTCATCTATATGAATAGATGTAAATATATCTTCACGTACAACCTTTTCAGAAATTACAATCGCATCCTCAAAGTTATACCCTTTCCAAGGCATAAAGGCTACTTTCATATTTCTACCTAAAGCGAGTTCTCCTTTTTGTGTAGCATAACCTTCACATAAAACTTGACCTTTAGTTACTTTATTACCTTTAACTACTATTGGCTTAAGGTTGATAGAAGTACCTTGATTGGTTTTTCTAAATTTCACTAATTGATATGTTTTAATATCGCTATCAAAACTTACTTTAGCTTCATCATCAGTACGTTCGTATCTAATTTTTATCTCGTTAGCATCAACATAAAGTACTTCTCCAGGGCCTTCAGCATTAATTAATACTCTAGAATCTGAAGCTACTTGACGTTCTAAACCTGTTCCTACAATTGGTGCTTGAGGTAATAATAATGGAACCGCTTGACGCATCATGTTAGATCCCATCAATGCTCTATTCGCATCATCATGTTCTAAGAACGGAATTAATGAAGCCGAAATAGATGAAATCTGGTTAGGCGCTACATCTGTATAATGTAATTCATTAGGATCAATTACAGGGAAATCACCTTCCATTCTCGCAATTACCTTTTCATGTAAAATTTTACCATTGTCATCAACTTTAACAGTTGCCTGAGCAATTAATTTATCTTCTTCCTCTTCTGCACTTAAATAAATAGGCTCATTTTTAATATCAACAACACCATCAGTTACTTTTCTATAAGGAGTCTCAATGAATCCCATGGAATTCACTTTAGCAAATACAGAAAGTGAAGAAATCAAACCAATATTTGGTCCCTCAGGTGTTTCAATAGGACATAAACGTCCGTAGTGTGTATAGTGAACATCACGTACCTCAAAACCTGCTCTTTCTCTTGATAAACCTCCAGGTCCAAGAGCTGACAAACGACGCTTATGCGTAATTTCAGCTAATGGATTGGTTTGATCCATAAATTGAGATAACTGATTGGTACCAAAGAATGAATTAATTACAGACGATAAGGTCTTCGCATTAATCAAATCAATTGGTGTAAATACTTCGTTATCACGAACGTTCATACGCTCACGAATAGTACGTGCCATACGTGCCAAACCAACACCAAATTGCGATGATAATTGCTCTCCTACAGTACGTACACGACGGTTAGATAAGTGGTCAATATCATCAATCTCTGCTTTTGAGTTTATAAGCTCGATTAAGTATTTTATAATGGTAATGATATCTTCTTTAGTAAGCACTTGCTTATCCATTCCAATATCTAAACCTAATTTTTTGTTCATTCTATAACGACCCACTTCTCCTAAAGAGTAACGTTGGTCTGAAAAGAATAATTTATCTATAATACCACGTGCTGTTTCCTCATCTGGCGGCTCAGCATTTCGTAATTGTCTATAAATATGCTCAACAGCCTCTTTTTCTGAGTTTGTTGGATCTTTTTGAAGTGTGTTATGGATAATCGCATAATCGCCTTGTTCTGCACTTTCTTTATGTAAAAGAATAGTTTTAACATCAGCTTCAAGAATTTCTTCAATATTTTCTTTATCGATAACCGTATCACGATCAAGCACAATTTCATTACGCTCTATTGATACTACTTCACCAGTATCTTCATCAACAAAATCCTCATGCCATGTATTCAATACACGTGCAGCTAATTTTCTTCCTACATATTTCTTTAATCCAGATTTTGAAACTTTAACTTCTTCTGCTAAGTCAAAAATCTCTAAAATATCTTTATCACGTTCAAAACCAATAGCTCTGAACAATGTTGTAACAGGTAATTTTTTCTTTCTATCAATGTAAGCATACATTACCTGGTTAATATCGGTAGCAAACTCAATCCAAGATCCCTTAAATGGAATAACTCTTGCTGAATATAATTTTGTTCCATTTGCATGGAAAGATTGTCCAAAGAATACTCCTGGTGAACGGTGTAATTGAGATACAACGACACGCTCTGCACCGTTGATACAAAATGTACCAGAAGGCGTCATGTAAGGTATAGTTCCTAAGTACACATCTTGAACAATGGTCTCGAAATCCTCATGTTCAGGGTCTGTACAATATAACTTTAACCTAGCTTTTAGCGGAACGCTGTAAGTAAGACCTCTTTCAATACACTCTTCAATAGCATATCTTGGTGGATCTACGAAGTAATCTAAAAACTCTAAAACGAATTGATTACGAGAATCTGTAATTGGAAAGTTTTCCATGAAGGTATTATAAAGACCTTCATCTCCTCTTTCTTCAGATTTTGTTTCTAATTGGAAAAAATCCTGGAAGGATTTAATCTGAATATCCAAGAAATCTGGGTATTCTGTCTTATTTACAATAGACGAGAAATTTAATCTTTCAGCTTGTGTTGATAACATCAATGGACGGAATTATGATTAAAAAAATAATGATAGTGCTTTAAAACACTAATTAAACTGCGAAAAACAATTCAATTATAATGAGCTGTTTTGTAATACATTTGGTATACATAGTATTATACGCAAAATGGTCTAGGTCTGATAGCACATGCTTCAGACCTAAACCTTTATGTTCTTGAGTTGTACAGCTTACTTAAGCTCAACCTCTGCTCCAGCTTCTTCTAAAGATGTTTTTAAAGCTTCAGCTTCATCTTTAGACACACCTTCTTTGATAGCACTTGGTGCATCATCCACTAAACCTTTAGCTTCTTTTAATCCTAAACCAGTTAATTCTTTAACTAATTTAACAACAGCTAATTTAGAACCACCTGCTGCTTTTAAAATAACATCAAATTCAGTTTGAGCTTCTTCAGCTTCTCCACCTCCAGCGGGACCAGCAACAGCAACTGCAGCAGCAGCAGGCTCGATACCATACTCATCTTTTAATATAGTTGCTAACTCATTTACCTCTTTTACAGTAAGGTTAACTAATTGTTCTGCGAAATCTTTTAAATCTGCCATTTTTCTATCGTTTTAATAATTTTGTAATAATATATTTATAATAAAGTGCGTACTATTTAATACTATCCTTGTTTTTCAGATAGTGTTTTAAGAATTCCAGCTATGGTTCCTCCACCTGATTTAAGTGCAGAAATAACATTTTTAGCAGGAGATTGTAATAATCCTATAATTTCTCCAATCAATTCTTCTTTAGACTTGATATCAACTAACATGTCTAATTGTTCGTCGCCAATGTAAACTGCTTCCTCAATAAAAGCTCCTTTTAATAAAGGTTTTTCAGATTTTTTACGGAACGTTTTAATTAACTTAGCTGGTGCATTACCTGTTTCAGAATACATTACTGATGTATTTCCTTTTAAAACAGATGCAAGATCTCCAAATTCTCTATCTGAAGCCTCCATTGCTTTTGCAAGTAATGTATTTTTAACAACTGCCATTTGCACGTTTGCTTTAAAAGCAGCACGACGCAAATTTGAAGTAGTTCCTGCATTTAATCCTGAAATATCTGCTAAATAGATATTTGCATTATTAGTTAAATCTGCAGTTAACTCCTCAATTACTAATGATTTTTCTTCTCTTGTCATAATAAAAGTTTTAACTTAATTAACCAATTTTTGGATCAATAGCTAAACTTGGGCTCATTGTAGAAGACATAAATATGCTTTTTACATAAATTCCCTTAGCCGTTGTCGGTTTTAGTTTCATTATAGTTGTTAATAATTCATTTGCGTTACCCGCAATTTTATCAGCACTAAATGATGCTTTTCCAATTGCAGCGTGTACAATACCAGTTTTATCAACTTTAAAATCAATTTTACCAGCTTTTACTTCAGTTACTGCTTTAGCAACATCCATAGTTACCGTACCTGTTTTTGGGTTAGGCATTAAACCTCTCGGTCCTAATACACGTCCTAAAGGACCCAATTTACCCATAACACTTGGCATAGTAACAATAACATCAACGTCTGTCCACCCCCCCTTGATTTTATCAAGGTATTCGTCTAAACCAACGTAATCAGCACCAGCTTCTTTAGCTTCTGCTTCTTTATCTGGTGTTACTAATGCTAATACTTTCATGTCTTTACCAGTACCGTGTGGTAAAGAAACCACACCTCTTACCATCTGATTAGCTTTACGAGGATCTACTCCTAAACGTATAGCCAAATCAATTGATGAGTCGAACTTAGTATTGGTAATCTCTTTTATTAATGCTGATGCTTCATCAACAGAATAGATTTTACCTTTTTCAATTTTTGCTAAAGCCTCTTTTTGCTTTTTTGTTAATCTTGCCATTTTCTAATGTCTTTAATAGATTAATTAGGGAATTGCCCTGTTACGGTTATTCCCATCGATCTTGCTGTACCAGCAACCATTTTCATAGCAGACCCAATAGTAAATGCATTTAAATCTACCATTTTGTCTTCTGCGATGGTTTTAACCTGATCCCAAGATACTTTAGCTACTTTTTTTCGGTTTGGCTCTCCAGAACCCTTCTTCACTTTTGCAGCTTCTAATAATTGAACTGCTGCTGGTGGAGTTTTAATTACAAAGTCGAATGATTTGTCTTTGTAAACAGATATAACCACTGGTAAAACTTTACCTGGTTTATCTTGGGTTCTGGCATTGAATTGCTTACAGAACTCCATGATGTTAACACCTGCAGCTCCTAAAGCGGGTCCAACCGGTGGCGATGGATTCGCAGCACCTCCCCGAACTTGTAACTTAACTACTTTACCTAATTCTTTTGCCATTTTTAATAATTTAATTTTTGATGTTATCTCTCAATTGGAAGCGAAAGACTCATCTATCTAATGTAACACTATTATACTTTTTCAACTTGCATATAACTCAGTTCTAATGGTGTTTTTCTTCCAAAAATTTTAACCATCACTTCAAGTTTACGCTTTTCTTCATTTATATTTTCAACGGTACCATCAAATCCATTAAACGGCCCATCTATAACTTTAACAGTTTCTCCTTTAGTAAAAGGAATAGCTACATTAGCACTCTCTTCTACAGATAATTCATCTACTTTACCTAACATTCTGTTTACTTCAGATTGTCTTAATGGCACAGGATCACCACCTTTTGTTTCACCCAAAAATCCGATGACATTAGTAACCGATCTTATAATATGAGGAACTTCTCCAGTTAAATTAGCTTGAATCATTATATAACCTGGAAAAAAAGTTTTTTCTTTTTGTATCTTTTTTCCGTTACGTATTTGAATCACTTTCTCTGTTGGTACAAGTACTTGATCAACATAATCTTGTAAACCTAAACGTTCGATTTCTCTCTCAATATAGGCTTTGATTTTGTTTTCTTGACCGCTTACTGCACGAACAACATACCATTTTTTTTTGCTTACTTCAGACATAAATTTTGTTTTTAACCGTTAATCCATTGAAAGTAAGCTGCAATAACTTTACTGAAAACTGTATCTACACCCCAAATAGCAAGGGAAAATATAATAGAGAATACAGCAACCAAAACTGTTAAACTTTGTGCTTCTGCCCATGTAGGCCATGTCACATTATTCTTTAGTTCTCCGAATGATTCTTTTATATAATTTACAATTCCTGCCATGTTATATTTTCTTTTTAATCTAAATTGAAATAGTAGTCAATTTCGTATTGCACGGGTTGAGAGGCT
>NZ_CAXBLF010000075.1:0-13742 GCF_963976535.1 uncultured Algibacter sp.
CGGCAACTCTCCTGTTTTGGCAAAATTGCCGCTTGAAAACTTAACGAAGTATTGAAATATAGAGATACAATTAAAAAGATCTCGATTTCTTATCGAGATTAACTCAACTAAATATTTTGTTTGTATTGCTTTTGCAATTTTTTAAAATAAAGTTTCGTTAACGTTAGTAATTTGTATTTTTGTTGAATCGTTTTTAACGATTCAATCCTGAACATGTTTCAGGATATCATTTTGAAACCGTAATGTATTAATGGCCCAAAGCAAATCCAAAACTAAAAAAGCACCTAGAAAAAAATTAAAATCGGCAAGTTTTAAGTTATCTAGCCAGCAAAAGTTGGTGTTAGGTAGTTTTCTTGTGATTACTGGTTTGCTGTTATTTATTGCGTTTGTTTCATATTTATTTACAGGAGAAGCAGACCAAAGTACATTATCTGATTTTGCATCTCGTGAAGTTAAAACTAAAAACTGGTTAAGTAAATCTGGTGCGTGGTTAAGCGATTTTTTTATTCAACGTGGTTTTGGTGTTGCATCCTTTATATTTTCTGGATTAATCTTTTTATCTGGTGTTTATGTTTTAATGAATATCAACAAAGCAAAACTCAGAAAACATTGGTTTTGGGGTATTCTTATCATTATTTGGTTATCTATTCTTTTAGGGTTCTTCGGAAATAAAAATGATATCCTTGGTGGCACTATTGGTTTTGAAATTAATAATTTTCTTCAAGATTATATGGGTAAAATAGGCACCCTGCTCCTTCTTTTATTTGGCTTTATAACCTATTTAGCTATTCGTTTTAAAGTGACTTTTGAAAGCTTCACACGTGTCTTTAAGTCTGCTAAAAAAGATATTAAAAATGAACTTTCAGATATGAAAGAAGATATTGTTGTACCATTCGACAACAGTTTATCTGATGAGGCTGAAGCTATTAAAACAGCTCATGAACTTTCTTTAAAAAACAAAAAACCAAAGTCTATAAAGACAAAAATAGAATCTGCACCATTAGAAGTAAAAATACCTGAACCAGAAGAAGCGTCTGAGCTCGAGATAAAAATTGAAGATGTAAAGGAAGAAATATCAGAAACAGACAATCTAGCAAATAAATTAGTTGAAGATTTTGGACAATTTGACCCTACTTTAGAATTAGCAAAATATCAATTCCCAACATTAGATTTATTAAAGAAATATGATACTGAAGGTATTACTATAAATCAAGAGGAATTAGAAGAAAATAAAAATAAAATTGTTGAAACTTTAAGCAACTACAAAATTGGTATTGTGAGCATTAAAGCGACTATTGGGCCAACAGTTACGCTTTACGAAATTGTTCCAGATGCTGGTATTCGTATTTCAAAAATTAAGAATTTAGAAGATGATATTGCCTTATCGCTTTCAGCCTTAGGGATTAGAATTATAGCTCCAATTCCTGGAAAAGGTACTATTGGCATAGAAGTGCCTAACAAAAACGCTACCATTGTCTCGATGCGTTCTGTGATTTCGTCAAAGAGATTTCAAAGCTCAGAAATGCAATTACCTATCGCATTAGGTAAAACGATTAGCAACGAAACTTTTGTGGTAGATTTAGCAAAAATGCCCCATTTACTTATGGCAGGTGCCACAGGCCAAGGAAAATCGGTTGGTTTAAATGCGGTTTTAACGTCGTTACTTTACAAAAAACATCCAGCTGAAGTTAAATTTGTTTTAGTTGATCCAAAAAAAGTAGAATTAACACTTTTCAATAAGATTGAACGTCACTATTTAGCAAAACTTCCAGATAGTGAAGAAGCTATAATCACAGATAATACAAAGGTTATCAATACACTAAATTCACTTTGTATTGAAATGGATAACCGTTACGAACTTCTTAAGAATGCGTTTTGTAGAAATATAGCCGAATATAATGTTAAGTTTAAAGCTAGAAAATTAAATCCTAATGATGGTCATCAATACTTACCATACATTGTTTTGGTTGTTGATGAGTTTGCCGATTTAATTATGACTGCAGGTAAAGAGGTTGAAACTCCTATTGCACGTTTAGCACAATTAGCACGTGCCATTGGTATTCATTTGATTATCGCGACACAAAGACCATCTGTGAATGTAATTACCGGTATTATTAAAGCAAATTTTCCTGCACGAATAGCTTTTAGGGTAACTTCCAAAATTGATTCGCGTACTATTTTAGATGGCTCTGGAGCAGACCAACTTATTGGGCGTGGCGATATGCTTTACACACAAGGAAACGATTTAATACGAGTTCAATGTGCTTTTGTTGACACACCCGAAGTAGAGAAAATCACAGATTATATTGGTTCTCAAAAAGCTTATCCTGATGCTTATTTACTACCAGAGTATGTTGGTGAAGAAAGTGGCACAAGTCTTGATGTAGACATCTCAGATAGAGACAAACTATTTAAAGATGCAGCAATAGTTATAGTAACTGCTCAACAAGGTTCGGCATCATTATTACAACGAAAGCTGAAATTGGGCTACAATAGAGCTGGTAGATTAATTGATCAGTTAGAAGCCGCAGGCATAGTTGGTAATTTTGAAGGGAGTAAAGCAAGACAAGTTTTAGTGCCAGATTTAACTGCCTTAGATAAACTTTTAGAAGACGCAATATAATTAAATTAGATTTCCGCAGTTTACACTGAGCGCAGCTGAAGTGCGGAAATGAAAAAATAAATTTTCAATGAAAAAAATCTTAATCTTATTATCAATTACACTTTCTTTTAACGCTTTTGCTCAAAACGAAGCTAAAACCTTATTGAATGAAGTTTCAGAAAAGGTAAAAAGTTATGATAATATTTCATTAGACTTTAAATACTCTTTGGAAAATAATTCAGAAAATATAAAACAAGAAACCAAAGGCGATGTAGCGATGCAAGATGATAAATACAGATTAAATATTCTTGGTGTAACTCGTTTATTTGATGGAAAGACACTCTATACGATAAGTACTGAAGACGAAGAAGTAACCATGTCATCAGATAACGATGATGAAAATGATGCCATTACCCCGAGTAAAATGTTGTCTTTTTATGAAGATGGATACACTTATAGCTTAGATATAACACAAAATATAAACGGTAGAAAAATTCAATATGTAAAATTAACACCTATTGATTCTAACTCAGAAATAAAAAATATCCTATTAGGTATAGATGCGCAAACAAAACATATTTATAACTTGATTCAACTTGGTAAAAACGGCACAAAAACAACGCTTGTTGTTAATTCTTTTAAAACAAATGCCCCTTTATCCAAAACCTTATTTACCTTTGATGCCAATAAATACAAAGATTATTACATCAATAAACTAGATTAGGTTCGCGTTTGAAAATACTAGACCGTTACATACTAACCACATACCTTAAAACTTTTCTTAGCGTGTTTGTTATACTCATGCTGATATTTGTTTTACAAACTATTTGGCTTTACATAAAAGAGTTAGCAGGTAAAGATTTGGACGTGATAGTGGTTGTAAAGTTTTTGCTGTACTTTATGCCAAAACTTATTCCGCTAGTTTTACCACTTACTATCCTTTTAGCATCTATTATGGTGTTTGGTAATTTTGCCGAAAACTATGAATTTGCCGCCATGAAATCTACAGGTATTTCATTGCAGCGTGCTATGTCTGGTCTCAGTGTTTTTATTGTTGGTCTAGGTATTTTAACCTTTTTCTTTTCAAATAATGTCATTCCATGGGCAGAACTTAACTCTTATAATTTGCGACGAAATATAGCAAAAATTAAACCTGCTATGTTACTTGCTGAAGGACAATTTAACGCTGTTGGCACCTACAACATAAAGTTTGCTGATAAATATGGGGATCGTAATCAATTTCTAAAAGATGTAACCATTCATGTAAAGGGAAGTGATGGTAGAACTAACGCTACAGTTATTAAATCTAAAACTGGCGAACTTGCTAGTGAAAAAGACTCTAATGTTTTAAAACTTATTTTAAATGATGGTCATGATTATAGTGATGTCTCACCTAAAGATAGAAAAGCAAAGAATAGAAAACCATTTGTAAAAAGCACTTTCGAAACAAAAATTATAAATATTGATTTATCAAAACTGAATAATGTTGATTTTGATGAACAGTCTCAAACAGACAAATACAACATGCTAAATGTTAGTGGTTTAAATAAGACCATTGACTCACTTGTTGTTAAGTATAATAACGAGCATGAAACTTTTTCTAAAAATTTACTTTTAAGATCTGGCCTTAATAAGAAGCCATTACCAAATAAAACAGTTATTGACTCAAGTTATACAGGACCTGTTTTAGAGCTTTTTAACACAAAAATGAAGATTAATATGGTTGATTTAGCCCTTAAATCAATGATTAGCTCTAAACAACTTATTATTTCCAAAGACACCACTATGAAAAACTCAAAGGCGTGGCTTAACAGACATGTTATTTCACTTCAAGAGAAATTTGCTTTAGGTTTTGCCTGTGTTATATTGTTTTTTGTTGGAGCTCCGCTAGGTGCATTAATTCGTAAAGGTGGTTTAGGTTTACCCATGGTAATCGCTATTCTTTTATTTTTAACTTATCATTTCATTGGGATTTTTGCTACAAATAGTGCTAAAAACGGAGGCTTTAATCCAATTCTAGCGCCTTGGTTTTCAACCTTAGTCATGTTTCCTCTAGGTTTTTTCTTAACTAAAAGAGCTACAGCAGATAGAGGTTTATTTGAATTTGGAAATGTTTTAGAACCTTTAAAGAAGGCTTTAAAAATCAAAGAAAAAAATAGTATCGATTATAAATTTTTATCCGATTACGAAAATGAGGAATTGGTAGATGTTATCAATAATTACGACACCCTAGGTCATCAAGAAGATATCAGATATCATGCTATTGAAATTCTAAATTCAAGAGGGCTATTTACTGATGAACTCAGAAAAAGCGGTTTAATTATAAGTAAAAATTATAACACCTCAAAAGCTATTAAAAAGAACTATAATGAACATTCAAAATTTGCCATAGTACTCTATACCATTGGTATTATATTGTTAGTACTTTTCTTTGTTTTTAAAAATAATAAGTTGCCATCTTTAACTATTCCTTCAATACAACTAAGTATGGTTGCATTAGTATTATTCATTATTTACTATATCAAATCGATTATTAATACGTTTCAGTTTTATAATCATATCAACAAAAATCAGAAAAAACCCAATGTTTTCCTTTTAATAATTGGGCTTCCTTTTTACTTCATCACTTATCTCTTTTTGAATGAGAAAATGAAAGGTGACTTAAAAGCAAATTGTTTAGAATCTTTAAAATAAGCCATACCTTTGTACAATGATAGCGAATACTATGACACAAAAAGTAAAACAAGAGTTTAAGCTAAATAGCATACACGAAGCTATTGACGACATTAGAAACGGAAAAGTTATTATTGTTGTTGATGATGAAAACCGTGAAAATGAAGGTGATTTTTTGGCTGCTGCCGATAAGGTAACTCCAGAAATGATAAACTTTATGGCTACTCATGGTAGAGGTCTTATTTGTGCACCATTAACGGAGAATAGGTGTAAAGAGTTAGAACTAAATATGATGGTTCGTAATAACACTGATCCTATGGAAACGGCCTTTACTGTTTCGGTAGATTTAAGAGGACATGGCGTTACCACAGGTATTTCAGCAAGTGATAGAGCAAAAACTGTAAAAGCTTTAATTAATAACAACACCAAACCTTTTGAATTGGCACGTCCTGGGCATATTTTCCCTTTAGTAGCTAAGGAAGGTGGTGTTCTACGACGTACTGGACATACCGAAGCTGCCATTGATTTTGCAAGATTGGCTGGTTTAAATCCAGCCGGAGTGATTGTAGAAATCATGAATGAAGATGGAACTATGGCACGTTTACCCCAACTTTTTAAAGTTGCAAAAAAATTGGATTTAAAAATAGTTTCTATTGAAGATTTAGTAGCGTATAGAATGCAACATGATTCTTTAATTGAGAAAAAAGAAGATTTTCAAATTGAAACACGTTTTGGAAGTTTTAGATTAAGAGCCTATAAGCAAACCACCAATAATCAAGTTCATATAGCTTTAACTAAAGGTCAATGGAATGACAGCGAAGAAGTGCTTACAAGAATTAATTCTACCTTATTTAATAATGATGTTTTAGGAACACTTACCAACAATGCTGATAAGCAATTAGACGATATGTTTAAAGTAATTAATGACGCTGGTAAAGGCGCCATTCTATTTATTAATCAAGAATCGCAATCGATGAATATTTTGAGCCGACTGTCTTTTTTAAAGGAACATCAAGCACCTAATAAAGTAGCCAGAGCACCTAGGATTAATATGGATAATAGAGATTTTGGTATTGGCGCTCAAATTCTACACGACTTAAATATTCATAAACTACGTTTGATTTCTAATACTAAACAAACAAAGCGTGTTGGATTGATTGGTTATGGTTTAGAGATTGTTGATTACGTTAAATATTAAAAAAGGGAATTATCAATCTAAAATAATTGATACTTCCCTTTTCTACTTGGACTAACTCAAACTATTTAATTACTATTTTTTTTGTTGAAGGTCTGTTATTATTGAAAACTTTTAATACATAAATTCCGGATTTTAAACTTTCTACATTTAGCTTTTTGTTATTAATAGATGACAATACTTTTTTACCCAAAATATCATATAATTCCATTTGTTCAATAGGAATATTTGAAAATACATTTATAACACTTGAAGCCGGATTGGGATATACCTTAAAATTTTCTTTGTTAAAGGATTCCGAACTTAAGCTAAAAGGGGCTACCACGGAATAATCTGATTCCACTTTACTAACAAACATCAAAGAACCTGAACCATCGTCCTCAGAAATAAATTCTATGTTATTTCCATTACCATCATAGCTTAATGTAGTTCTATCATAAGTTACAAAATTTGGATCTACCCAATCTTGATCAGTTATTTTTTCAACTTGAGT
Source organism: uncultured Algibacter sp. (assembly GCF_963976535.1). Classification (NCBI taxonomy): domain Bacteria; kingdom Pseudomonadati; phylum Bacteroidota; class Flavobacteriia; order Flavobacteriales; family Flavobacteriaceae; genus Algibacter; species uncultured Algibacter sp. The sequence goes on from NZ_CAXBLF010000075.1 coordinate 6,964, forward strand.
ACCAGAATAATCAATTAAAGTTCGTCCATTCAAATCCCATCCCCCAAATCCATCTGGGTAATAATATTCAGTCTTAATATCCAAACCCATATTATAAGTTTTTACAGCTCTTTCAATTTCCCACATATTCGTGAAAGTATTCCAAGTGCTATCTAACGCTTCCTTGGGCAGCCCCGACTCAAAAATCGTTATTTCAAATATTTCATTAGTAAACCATCCAGTTCCAGTTTCCCATATCTGGTTGGTTTGCTTACTAAGATCAGAACCTGTGTATTCTAATAGTTGTTGAGTACTAGAAACATTAGGTGTAAATGTCATGGTTCCTGAGTCATAAAAAAGTGTTGTAGTTCTTTTTAAGTTATTAGATCCATCATATTCATTTTCTATTTGAAAGGTGTTCTGCCATGACATTGAAACATATGATTCTGTTGTTATATAAGTTATATTATTAGCTCCGTCATAGTCATATGTTACACGAGACGAGTTTTGCCATGCCATAGAAATGTATGTTTGTGTTGTTACAAAATCTAAATTTCCAGACCCATCATAGTCATATGTTGATTGACTAAGGTCTTGCCAACCCATATTCCATTGCTGGGTGACAGACTTAATTATATTATTACTTGCATTATACCAATTGATAATTTGAAGAGATGCCTGAGTGCTGGGAAAATTAATTATTTCTTGTTTGGTTGCTTTATTGCCTTCATTGTCATAAGTAAATTTATGAGTAGATTCTAGTACCCAATCTGGAGAGCCATCCCAAGCGTATGTTCGCGTTTCATCAACTTTATAAGTCTGAGACAAACTTGAAAAGGTTATAAAAAAAGATAAAATAAATACTGAAAGAAGTAAACGTTGTTTCATGATTAATAGCTTTAAATGGTTTATATATAAAAACATCGAATTAAAATAAAAAGGTGAGCATCTTTATTTTAAATCTTATAAGTTTTAAATATAATTTGAGATAGAAATACCAGTTAACTAATACGTCTAACACATGCTATTAATCAATAACATATTAAAATTGAAGTTCTTTAAAAGTTATTTTATAAAAAATCCCTATTAAGAGGTAGGGTAAAATTGGAAGCCCATTAAAAGTATAAAATAATATTTAAAAAAAGAAATTAAAAACCTATAAACAGCGATATTTTAACTTTTTAAAGCAGTTTTTATAATTTCCCTCATCTTTGAAGCCCTGCTTTTCACTTCGTCTTCTGTCCAAGACAATTTTATTAAGCATGATATATTTCTAGCTATATAATGATCTGATTTTGAGAAGTCTTTAGTTTTAAGATATTCTAAACCTTTTTTCACTTCCGAGGAAATTGGATATAGTGATTTTAAATCTTTTAAATGATTCCATTCTCTAATATAGTGCCAACTATTATCGTAATAATTCCAACATGCATCTACCTTGCCTTTTTTTAAACCTTGAATAACTTTTCTAGTTATTTCTAAATCTGGTAAAAAGAAATTTAAAAAGGCGCAACTTTCTACTCCGCCTTCCGGTACGGTTCTAAAAGTAACTTCTGGAATGTCTGATAACGCTGCTCTTAATATGTTGAAGTTTTTTTTCTGAATAGCTAAAAACTCTGGTAATCGCTTTACTTGAGCTAAACCAACCGCTGCATGGAGTTCTGATATCCTAAAATTATAACCTAAAAAAGGATGAGTTTCTGCACCTCTATCATTTCCAACATGGTCATGACCGTGGTCGCTATAATGGTCTGCATTTGTATAGTATTCTTTGTTATTTGTAATTACAGCACCTCCCTCGCCACAAGTAATAGTTTTTACAAAATCGAATGAAAAACAACCTAAATCGCCTATACTTCCTAATGGTTTTCCGTTGTAAGTTCCGCCAATGGCTTGACATGCGTCTTCTACTAATAATAAATTATTATTAGTACAAACTTTTTGTAATGCGTCCATATTAGCCATACTGCCACACATTTGCACTACCATAACAGCTTTTGTTTTTGTTGTAATAGCTTGTTCTACAGCTTCTGGGTTTAAACCTAGGGTATTATCTATATCTACTAATATTGGAATGGCGCCAAGCATCATAATAGCTTCAAAACTAGCTACGAAAGTAAACGTTGGCATAATAACCTCATCTCCTGCGCCCACTCCTGCTGATGCTAATGCTACGGATACTGCGGCGGTTCCGCTAGAAACTAATTGTACGTGTTTAGATTGAAAGGTGTTTTGTAGTTCGGATTCAAGTTCTTTTGCTTTCCAATGCCCGTTACGCATACCATCGAAACCATAGCGCATAAGTACGCCATTCTCCAATACGTCATTTACTTCTTTTCGTTCTAAATCTCCAAATAATTCAAATCCTGGCATATTATATTTTTCTTTAATGTTGATTTGGACGTTGTTTTTGCGTTAGGGATTGAACGGCTTGTTTGAGCTCCTCGCAGAGAGCGAGTAGTGAAAGCCCGACCCTTGCGGTAACGCCCAAATACTTTATATTATTATAACGGCTTCTTCTATGGGTTTTCTAACTTTTTTGAATTCTGAAAACATATCGTCATCAGCGCGATAACCTACGGGTAAAAGCAGTACTGATTTTAATCCTTTTTGGTCTAATTTAAGAATTTCATCGTACTTTGATGGTAAAAAGCCTTCCATTGGGCATGAATCTATACCTTCGATGGCGCAGACCGTCATTAAATTACCGAGTGCAATGTAGGCTTGATTGGTGGACCATTGCTGGCATTGTTGAACCGACATACCTTGCATCATGTTGATTAAATCTTCTCTATAAGGTTTTAAAATATTTTCTGGGGTGTTGCGAATGTCTTTTATATTATTGTAATAATTTTTAACATCATCATCATCAATATTCTTTTGGATGCAAATAACAAGTAAGTATGAGGCATTTAAAACTTGGTTTTGATTGTAAGATGCTTCTACCAGTGGTTCTCTAATTTTTTTATCTTCAATAACAATTAGCTTAATAGTTTGCAATCCAAATGAGGTAGCCGTTAGGTTAAAGGCCTCTGTTATAACGTTTAATTTCGCTTTTGATAGTTTTTTAGTAGTATCAAATTTTTTGGTTGCATATCGCCAGTTAAGCTGTTTTATTGTATCCATTATAGTGTGCTGTATTTATGCAAAAATAAGGTTTGAAATTTTCTTTTTGCCTTATTGATATATAAAATATCCACATTGAAAAATACATAAAATTTATTATGAAAAAGTTAAGTTTTTATTTGAATAGAATGAAAAAGGACGCTATATTTGCACCCGCATTCAGGCAAATAGCTTGATTGGGCACTCTAGGAGAAATGGCAGAGTGGTCGAATGCGGCAGTCTTGAAAACTGTTGAGGGTCACACCTCCGGGGGTTCGAATCCCTCTTTCTCCGCTGAAATTTATTCAATTTCTATCAAAGTCCTGTAAACACTATGTTTATGGGACTTTTTATTTTCCCTAAAACATCAAAAAGTGTATTAAAAACTATTCTGTTGGTGACCTATTCGGTGACCTTTTTTAAACCTTGTTTAGGTCACCTAATTTGTTAATAACTGTTTATAAATCAGTTACTTAAAGCAATTACAAAGACCTCATTTTTTCGTATATTAATGTATAAATTTAAAGGTCACCAGAATGAACAAAACATTTGGATTATTATTCTACTTGAAAAAAAGTAAAGTAGATGCACAGGGCAAATGCCCTATTTACTTGCGTATTACCATAGATGGAAAGCGCACAGAAATAAGCTCTAAACACACTATTGAAACGGAACGCTGGAGCATTGAAGCCAATAAAGCGACTGGAAGGACAGAAGATATACGAGAGCTTAACGCCTATTTAGATTCGCTTACTACTAAAGTATATCAAAGTCAAAGAGACTTAATTCAAGACAATAAGCTTGTAACTACAGAAACCCTTAAAAACAAGTTTTTAGGCATTGAGGAAAAGGAAAGAACACTCATAAGCATCTTTGAAACTCATAACAAACAAGTTGAAAAATTAGAAGGATGATGATTACACAAGAGCAAAAAGTAAAACGAAATTAGTAATCACAGCAAGAATAAAACAAAATTTAAAAACCGCATTAAATTATCGCAGTGAATTACAAATAACACACGCATTTACTGCTTATGTAGATGAATTATTAAGAGGGCGACTAACTATTAGTAAAATACTCCCCTATTTTCTATCCTCAAAAGATGGTGAATATGAAATAATAGATACTTATTTGGATCACTTTAATTTACAATATGGTTATAGTAAAAACTAATAAATTAACTTACCCAAAATAACCCAGTGGCTTATTTCGGTTTATTATCTATTTAAAATAAGTCTGATATTTTTTTAATAATACACCTAATTCCCACAAAAAGATTTCTATTTTTAAAGTCGCTAACATCTACTATTTTTTATGGCCACTATTAATACTCTTATCAACAACATTTCAAACCAAAACATTAGATATTTCTTCGAGAATAAAATAGCTTCTTTTAAACCCGAAAAGGATGTTTTTACAAACGCAGTAAAAGAAGAATCACCATATTCTGACCCTGTAAAAATTGGTCATGCAGTATTATACAATCATGAAGAATTATTAGTTTTTACTTGTGAGTACAACAAAGAACTGACCGCAAGAAGTGCAAAAAAGCAACAATTTGAAATAGCCAAAAAAGTATTAAAGGAAGATTTTAAAGATGGCGCAATATTTATTTTTTATGATGGTCAAGGTAGTTTCAGATTTAGTTTTATTCGCAGAAACTACGGCGATAAATCCTCTAAATACTCCAACTGGAAACGATATACCTATTACGTAAGTCCCTCTGAAACCAATAAGACGTTTAAAACCAGAATTGATAGTTGTTCATTTAAAGATTTAGACAGTATTCAAGAAGCCTTTTCTGTAGAGAAATTAACAAAAGACTTTTATAACGAACTTTTTGCTTGGTACAAATGGGCATTATCAGATGAAATAGGCGTCACATTTCCCAACAATACTGAAACTTCTGAAGACGACCGTGTAAAATTAGAAGAGCAGATTATCAGGTTAATTACAAGACTTCTTTTTGTTTGGTTTGTAAAACAAAAAAAAATAGTACCAAATACCTTATTTGAAACCGATGACCTTTCAAATATTTTAATAGACTTTGAGCCTAATGATAAAAATGATGGCAACTATTACAACGCCATACTTCAAAATCTATTTTTTGCTACCCTAAATAAAGAAATTACTGAAAGAACATTTGCCAAAAAAGTGGATGATAGAGATATTAAAACAAATTATCGCTATGCAGAAATGTTTAACCTTTCAGAACAAGAAATTATTGATTTGTTTAAACCCATCCCTTTCTTAAATGGTGGGTTGTTTGAGTGTTTGGATAAAACCATGAAAATGGATGGTGTGCAATACGCATTGGATGGCTTTAGCCGCAATGCCACCAAAGCAGCAAATGGTAATTTTAGGCATCGGGCTTTTATACCCAATTGTGTGTTTTTTGATGAAGAAAAAGGCATTATTCCATTGTTGAAACGCTATAATTTTACAGTGGAAGAAAATGCACCTAACGAAATTCAAGTGGCTTTAGACCCAGAATTATTAGGTAAAGTATTTGAAAACTTATTGGGAGCTTTCAACCCCGAAACTAAAGATACGGCTCGTAAACAATCGGGTTCGTTTTACACGCCACGTGAAATTGTGGATTATATGGTTAATGAAAGCCTAATGTCTTATTTGCGTACGCATTTCCCGAAGTTACAAGAAACGCTTATCCAAAACCTCTTCCAGGAAGAAGACTTGCCTACAGCATTAAAAAACAACCATGCGCTTTGCGAACAAATATCCAATACCTTACGCCAAGTAAAAATTTTAGACCCTGCCTGTGGCTCCGGAGCTTTCCCCATGGGGATTCTTAATAAAATGGTAGTTATTTTAGAAAAACTGGATTGCAAAAACGAAAAAACAATACACGATCTAAAACTACACCTTATTGAAGAATGTATTTATGGTATAGATATACAGTTTATTGCGGTTCAAATTAGTAAGTTGCGCTTCTTTATCTCTTTAGTAGTAGAACAGGACGAAATGGATGCGTCCAAACCAGAAGATAACTACAATGTACTTACCTTACCAAACTTGGAAACCAAATTTGTGGCAGCAAATACTTTAATAGGCATAAAACGAAAACCCATACAAGGTAACCTGTTTGAAGACCCAGACATAGAAACCACCAAACAACAACTGCTCGCTATACGTAAAGAACACTTTTATGCCAAAACGGTGGGTGCTAAAAAACGCTTGCGAGAACAGGATGCTATATTACGAGATACATTAAATAAACTATTAGATACTAATAAATCCGTAGCTTCAGAAGATGCCATACAATTCTCGCAATGGAACCCTTATGACCAAAATACCAGCTCGCCTTTTTTTGATACCGAATGGATGTTTGGTTTAGAAGAAGGGTTTGATGTGGTGATTGGGAATCCGCCTTATGTAAATGTTGAGAAAATTGATGCTACAATTAAAAAAAACATAAAGGCTTTTAAAACTGCTTTTCAAAAATATGATTTATATGTCCTGTTTTATGAAAAAGGCCTTGAATTATTAAAAAAACAAGGTATTTTAAGTTATATCACTTCAAATAAATTTCTATCCCAAGGCTATGGGTTAAAATTGAGACAATTATTTTTAAATTATTCTATAAACAATGCTTCGTTAAAAACTAATTTAACCCATTGAAGATCAGTAAAATAAGTTGAAAAAAGATGATTTAAAAATAGGATAACTCATTGAAA
>NZ_CAXBLF010000076.1:0-12868 GCF_963976535.1 uncultured Algibacter sp.
ATAAGCGGATTTAGAAATAGATTGATGGTTGGTTTTAATTGGGCGGTAAGCTATTTTACCTATGAAAAGAGCAACCGCGTGATTATCAGGAATTTTAAACCAAAATCAACAGCCAATAACACGAAAAAATAATTTAAACATGAAAAACACCACAAAAGAAAATAATAAGCTATCCTTAATAGGTTCCATATCTCTTGGTACAGGCGTAATGATTGGTGCCGGGATATTTGTTTTAATGGGGCAGATAGCAGAATTAGTGGGAGATTTATTCCCTATCGCCTTTATAGCAGGTGCCATTGTGGTAGGTTTCAGTTCATATTCTTATGTAAAGTTCTCAAATGCCTTTCCATCTTCTGGAGGTGTTGTTAAATTCTTTAATAGAGCCTATGGGCCAGGAACTACAACGGGGGTCTTTTCTTTGTTAATGTATGTGTCAATGGTGGTTTCAGAAAGTTTAGTGGCGGGTACTTTTGGGGCTTACACGCTTCGATTGTTCCCAGATAGTTATGCTGGTTACGCATCCATTCTTGGGATACTGCTTTTGGTAACTGCCTATATATTAAATATTTTAGGCAATAAAGTTATTGGAGCAACTGCTACCTTTACAGCAATTATTAAGGTTGCAGGTATTGCATTGCTAGCCATTGCTGGTCTAATAATTTCTGGGATTGCAGATATTACTGGGAATTATATTCCTAATAATTCCGAAGCTATGCCACAAGGACTTGCCTTTGTAGCAGCACTTGCGCTAGCGATTCTTGCCTATAAAGGCTTTACAACAATTACAAATCAAGGTGGAGATATTAAAAACCCTCATAAAAACCTTGGTAGATCTATTGTGTATTCAATTCTTATTTGCACGGTCATATATGTAGCATTGGCACTTTCTGTTGCAGGAGGTTTAAGCATCCCTGAAATAATCAAGGCAAAAGATTATGCCTTGGCAGCGGCAGCAGAACCCGTTTTTGGAGAATGGGGTTTATGGATTACTATAGCCATAGCAATTGTAGCGACCTTTTCAGGCGTGCTAGCTAGTATGTTTTCGGCATCGCGCTTATTGGGGATGTTAAGTAATATGAAACAAGTACCATCCTTAAAAAAATTAGGAAACTTTAAAAATCCTGCACTCATATTTACAGCTTCTCTTGCCATTTTACTGACTGTTCTGTTCGATTTAACAAGGATTGCTTCCATAGGAGCAATTTTTTACCTCATTATGGATATTGCTATTCATTGGGGGCTTTTCCGTCACCTAAAAAAGGACGTAAAATTCCAACCTATTATTCCATTAATAGCCATTGTAATGGATATTGCTGTACTCGTTGCCTTTCTTTATTTAAAATATCTGAACGACCCATTAGTACTCATCGTTGCGGCCATTGGCATTATTTTAATACTTGTTGCGGAACGGTTTTTTATGAAGTCGCATACAAATAATGAAGGTAATATGGAAATGGGTATGGAAACCAAATAAAAACTTTAAAAATAAAGATGACAACCATAGCAAAAACAATAGATAAAGTACTTATAAAAACTTTTTTAAAAAACTTAAGCGATCAAACATTCACGCTTGTGTTTTGGGATAAGGAAACCTATAAAATTGGGGAAGGGGAATCCAAATTCGAGATTATCATCCATAACTTTCCTAAGAAGAAAGCATTGCTTGCCGACCCCAGTACCGCATTAGCCGAAGCTTATATGGTTGGTGATATAGAGTTAGTGGGCAACCTACAGGAAATTATGGAAAGTATAATTCGCAATAAAAATAGCTTCATGAACGAAAGCAAATTGTTGACGATGTTAGGAAAATACAAATCTGTTGGAAAAAGGAAATCGGAACGCAACATTGCCCATCATTACGATATAGGCAACGATTTTTATGCACTATGGCTGGATTCGACCATGAGCTATTCCTGTGCCTATTTTAAAACGGAGTCTGACAGTTTGCACGAAGCTCAAATGAACAAGATACACCATATACTTAAAAAGCTCAACCTAAAGGGAGGTCAAACCTTATTGGACATTGGCTGTGGCTGGGGATACTTAGCTATTGAAGCCGCAAAGAAATACAAAGTAAAGGTATTGGGCATTACATTAAGTAAGGAGCAGCTAAAAAAAGGAGAAGAACGAATCAAGGACGAAGGCCTGCAGGATCTGGTGACCTTAAAATTAATGGACTATAGGGACTTGGAAAAGTCTGGTCTAAAGTTCGACCGTGTAGTAAGTGTGGGTATGGCAGAACATGTAGGGAAAGCCAATTTGTCCCTCTATTTTAAAAACGTAAACGCGGTATTGCAAGAAACCGGCCTGTTTTTATTGCACAATATTACCAATATGTTGGAAACGGAAGTTGACGGGTTTATTTCAAAGTACATCTTTCCAGGTGGGTACATACCGTCGTTAAGGGAAGAGCTGTATATCGCCGCAGATTTGGGGTTCCATACCATGGATATAGAAAGTTTAAGGCTGCACTATATGAAAACCCTGATGCATTGGGCAGAACGCTTTGAGGGCAGTATGGATAAAATCAAGACCATGTTCGATAGCGAGTTTATAAGAATGTGGCGACTCTACCTAAACGCTTGTGCCGCAGCATTTCATTATGCCAAGGTAGATGTACATCAAATACTAATATCAAAAGGGGCCAACAATCAATTGCCCTTAACACGGCAGTATATCTATGAGATAGATGCCCGGTAACAGATTTGCAGATCAATAGCGGATTTTATTTGGACCTTACATCCAAACCATAAAGAATAATAAATTGAAAAAAGAAAATGAATTATAACAATTTAAAAACAAAGATCATGAAACAACAAGTAGCAATTAAGGGAATGAGCTGTGGAGGGTGCACCCAAACTGTTGAAAAAGCACTGAAGCAAATTGAAGGGGTGAAAATGGTAACAGTAAGCCTAGCTCCACCACAGGCCGTTATACAAACGGATCATGTTATCAGCAATGCACAATTGCAGTCCGCTTTGGCAAAAGTGGGAAATTATAGAGTGGCCGGAAACGTCACAGATAACGAATCAAAAAAATCAGGTGGTTCCTGTTGTGGCTAATCAAAATCCAATATGGATTTCAGATAAGTAAATAAAGTGAATATGGATATGGAAAAATATGATGTTATCATCATTGGAGCAGGGCCTGCGGGTCTCAGTTGCGCAAAACAATTAGGGAATAGCAATTTGAAGGTGTTACTTGCCGAAAAAAATAGTGTAATAGGTCCTAAAGTTTGCGCTGGAGGTTTAACAGGTAAAAGTATAAAAACTTTAAATCTCCCAGATGAATTAATCGAATTTACATATAACAAAATTCATTTATTTAATAAAAATAATTCGTTTTATATAGAGGACGATTCAAATTTCGCTTATACCATTGACCGTAAAGTATTAGGACAGTGGCAGTTAAAACAGCTAGATGAATTTTCAAATATTGAAGTAAAAACAGATTATAGAGTATCAGAAATAACAAAAGAATATATAGTTATTAACGGTGAAAAAATAGGCTATAAACATTTAGTTGGAGCAGATGGATCAAGCTCTTTGGTACGAAGGTATTTAAAATTAACTACTGAGAAGATAGGTGTTGCAATTCAGTATATTATTCCTACTACTAAATATAAAGACTTTGAAATATACTTTGATTCCAATTTGTTTTCTGCTTGGTATGCCTGGATTTTTCCACATAAAAATTATGTATCTATTGGCTGTGGAGGCGACCCAAAAACAATTTCATCAAAACAGTTAAAAAAAAACTTTTCCACTTGGCTTGAAAAACACAATATTGATGTAAGTCAAGGAAAATATGAAGCATTTCCAATAAATGGAGATTATAAGGAATATCAATTTAATGGAAATATTTATTTGGCAGGAGATTCTGGCGGATTTGCCTCAGTATTAACAGGTGAAGGCATCTATCAAGCACTTATTAGCGGAGAGGAAATAGGCAAAATAATACTAAATAAAAATTATCACAGCCTTAAACTAGATGACTTAATAAACTTGCAAAGAAAACATCATAAAATTTTAGATAGACTAGTTAAAGCTGGGAAATTGAGACCATTACTGATAGATGTAAGTAAATATTTAGTGAAGTTTAAATTTTTTAGAAAAAAAGTGATAAAAACAATAGCCTGATATAACAAACCTTTAACACGAAAATGAAGGGAAATGGGTATCTTTAGGTGTAGCGGATTTAAACCCTTACCAAAACAAAAAAGTGAAATTATTAATTAATAAAAAATAAAAAAAATGAAAAATGTAGGATTAGTAGGATATGGAGTTATTGGAAAAAGAGTGGCCGATGCCATTAACGCACAAGATGACATGAACTTTGTTGGAGTTTGCGATGTCATCAGCGATTGGCGCATACAAAACGCCGTAAGAAAAGAGTATAATATCTATGCGGCAACCACCGAAGCCGAAAAACAAATGAAAGCTTCTGGCATTTCAGTAAAAGGCAATTTGCAGGATCTATTGGATAAAGTGGATCTCGTGGTCGATTGTACTCCAAAAAATATAGCGGCAAAAAATGTAGAAATTTATAAGAATCAAGGTATAAAGTTTATAGTTCAGGGTGGTGAAAAACACGAAACGACAGGCCATTCCTTTAGTGCTGAAAGCAATTACGAAACTGCAATTGGCTTAAATCAAACAAGAGTAGTTTCTTGCAATACAACTTCCATATTAAGAACTCTTGGAGCATTGAAAAGAGCGGATTTATTGGATTATGCTCGGGGAACATTGTTAAGACGAGCTACCGATCCGTGGGAAAGTCATTTAGGAGGTATTATGAACACCATGGTGCCTGAAAAAGACATCCCAAGCCATCAAGGGCCTGATGCTAAAAGCGTTGATCCCGATTTGGATGTTATCACTTCCGCAGTAAAAGTACCTGAAACTTTAAGCCACATGCACTATTGGAACGTAAAATTAAAAAAACACACCACAAAAGAAGATGTACTCAAAGCCTTTAAAACGTCTAGCCGAATTAAACTAATTCGCTACGACCAAGGTTTGGTTTCAAACAATACCATTAAAGAAATGTTTATGGATATGGGAAGACCATGGGGCGATATGTATGAAGTAGCGCTGTGGGAAGATATGTTGAAAGTGGTAGGCGATGAATTGTTCTATGCCTATGTTGTGGATAACCAAGCTATCGTAATACCTGAAACTATCGATGCCATACGAGCACTTACTGGAATTGAAACGGATGGCGCAAAGTCTATATTAAAAACAAATCAAAGCTTGTCCATTATATAAAGAGAAACGCTGATGAGCAGTACTGAGAAATCAATAAAACGATACAATCGCATAGCCAAATATTTTGACTCCATGGAAAAGCCAATGGGGACAAGTGGATTTGACCAATGGCGAAAAGAACTTGTGCAACAAGCAACTGGCAAAACACTGGAGGTTGGCGTTGGTACAGGTAAGAATCTTCAGTATTATGCGAAAGACGTTGACCTAACTGCTATTGATTTTAGTAAAAACATGCTCGATAAAGCAAGAGCTAAATACAATGATGACTTGCTAAAATTGAATTTTTTGGAAATGGATGTCCAAAATATGGATTTCGATGACAATTCCTTTGATACGGTAGTAACCAGTTGTGTATTCTGTTCAGTTCCAGATCCAGTAAAAGGCTTACAAGAAATTAAAAGGGTAATGAAACCGGGAGGTCAGTTTATTATGCTGGAACACGTAAGAAGCAGCAACAGAGTTTTGGGTCTTTTTATGGATCTATTCAATTTTATACCATTAAATATAGTAGGTAATAATATTAATCGTAGAACAGCTGAAAACCTAAAAAAAGCAGGGTTTACTAATACAAAAGAAACAAATCTTTGGATGGATATCGTAAAATTCTTCCATGTGAAAAATTAATTTCTGTGAAACTATAAAACTAATAAACTATGAACACATCTGATAATATAATAGAACACCTAGGAGATAGAGCTTCCTTTTATCTGAAACACGTTTGTGAAAAGATTACAAAAGACGAATTAAAGATACCTCAGGCTAATAATATTGACAAAGTATTTGCCAATAGCAATAGAAATCCACAGGTATTGCGTAGCCTTGCCCAATTATATAACCACGGAAATTTGGGAGGCACAGGCTATTTAAGTATCCTTCCTGTGGACCAAGGCATAGAACATACGGCAGCCTTTTCATTCTACAAAAACCCGGACTATTTTGATCCAGAGAATATAATAAAACTGGCTATTGAAGCTGGCTGCAATGGTGTGGCCTCCACTTTTGGAGTATTGGGTCTAAACGCTCGTAAATATGCTCATAAAATTCCGTTTATTGTGAAGCTCAATCATAATGAGCTTCTTACTTATCCCACTAAATACGACCAAACGCTTTTTGGAAAAGTAAAAGATGCTTGGAATATGGGAGCAGTTGCGGTAGGTGCTACCATCTATTTTGGTTCCGAAGAAAGTAACAGACAGTTAAAAGAAATAGCCGAAGCTTTTGAAGAAGCTCACAATTTAGGAATGGCTACCATTTTATGGTGCTATACACGTAACGAAGCTTTTAAAACGAAAAAAGAAGATTATCACGCGGCTGCAGATATTACAGGGCAAGCAAACCATTTGGGTGTAACTATTCAGGCAGATATTATTAAGCAGAAACTACCCACAAACAATTTCGGTTTTAAAAATATTGGTTTTGGAAAATATGATGATGACATGTATGAAACATTGACAACAGACCATCCTATTGACCTTTGTAGGTTACAAGTAGCCAACTGCTATATGGGTAAAATAGGATTGATTAATTCAGGTGGAGGCTCTAAAGGCGAGTCTGATTTGGTTGAAGCCATAACAACAGCAGTAGTTAATAAACGTGCAGGTGGATCTGGGCTAATTTTGGGCAGAAAAGCCTTTCAACGTCCTTTTAAAGATGGTGTGGAGTTGTTGCATACGGTACAAAGTGTATATCTGGATGATAAGATAACAATTGCATAGCTTATAATAGATTAAAAAAGTCCTTGACTAAATGCAGCGCATAAAACAAAAAAAAAATAGAATCCTAAAAATTGGCAAAATGACCTTATTAATTATTTTCTTATTACTTTTTATTCCAATTGGTATTATTGGTGGCTATGAGTATTTTAAAGTTATTAATGCGCCAAAATACAATCCAGAAACCATGCCATTAAATTACGAAATTGTAGGTTCTGGCAATAAAAAATTGGTGTTTATACATGGTTTAACAGGGTCTAAAAATTATTGGAAAAGCGAGTTGGAAACGGTTAGTAAAACGCATCAGCTGTTATTAGTGGATTTACTGGGATTTGGTGATTCTCCAAAACCTAATAGCGAATATAGTCTCAATATCCAACTAAATGCCTTGGAAAAGATAATTACCAAAGAAAATTTTAATGATGGCAATGCGGTTATCGTAGGGCACTCCATGGGAGCCATTATCTCACTGGCACTACTTGCAAAACATAACAATTGGTTCGAAGGTGCTGTTATTACAGGACTTCCTGTTTATAAAGACAAAAACGAGTTTAGGGAAATCATGTCTGGTCATGCCGTTTTTGACCGATTGGCATCGGGAAAATACGGGACACTTATTTGTATGCTGCATCCTATTTTTATGACTAATTTTTTTAAGCCTGATAATTTAACAGACGAGGTGTATGAAGATGCAAAAAAACATACATGGCAAAGTTATGCCAACTCCTTAAATGAAATCGTGATTAAACCCAATTTAGAAACATTTTCAAAAGCAATTAAGGACAAGAAGATTGTGTTTATTCATGGTACTGAGGATTCTTCAGCGCCGTATGAAGGTGCCAAAAAATATGCTGAAACATTTTCTAATGCTAAATTTATAACCGTCACAGGTGGCGATCATCAATTATTTTTAAAAGATCCAAACGCAGTATGGCAAACCATTCTAAATTATCACCAGTCTGAAAAAAAATCACAAACAAATAATATGAGATGAAAACTAATTCAATTAAACACATAGCCGTATTTACATCTGGAGGTGATAGCCCTGGAATGAATGCCACGTTGTATGCGATTGCAAAAGCTTCGGAAGCAAATGGTATAAAATTAAGTGGAATCCGCAAAGGATATGAAGGGGTGATTGATGGTGATTTAGTATCATTAAATTCTAACGAACTCAAAAATGTCACTCAAAAAGGGGGCACTATCCTAAAAACGGCTCGAAGTAAACGCTTTATGGAATTGGAAGGTCGTAAAAAAGCATTACAAACCCTAAAAACAAACAACATCGATGCTTTGATTGCCATTGGTGGCGATGGGACGTTTAAAGGACTACTAGCTTTTTCAGAAATATGTGACATCCCATTCATAGGGATTCCCGGAACCATTGACAACGATATTTCAGGAACAGATTACACCCTAGGTTTTGATTCCGCAGTAAACACAGCCATTGAAAATATTGATAAAATACGAGATACTGCCGAATCCCATAACCGTGTATTTATTGTGGAAGTAATGGGAAGGGATTCAGGTTACATCGCTATTCATTCAGGACTGATGGTAGGTGCGGACGCCATCCTTATTCCCGAAAGCGGCAAAGACTTTATTTACTTATTAGATAAGATTAAAAATTACGATAGCGAAGATGCCTTTCTTGTCGTGGTTTCTGAAGGCGATGAAATAGGAGCCGAACTGGTTTCATCAAAAATTAAGGAAGTCAATGCCAATGTCGATTTACGTATTACAAGGCTTGGTCACGTGCAACGTGGAGGTAATCCTTCAGCTCTAGATAGAATGTTGGGCATTAGGCTAGGAGTGGCAGCTGTTGATGCATTATTGCAAGGAAGAAAGAACATAATGGCTGGTGTATTGAACAATCAATTACATTTTACCCCTTTTGAAGAGGTGGTTAAAGAACATCAGGTAAATAAAGAACTACACCAACTATTAGAATTATTTGGCAAGTAAAAATAAAAAAATATAGTTAAGAAACACCTCTGGGGAAATTTTGAACGCTTTACACATTATGAGATAAGCACCGTAAAGATACTCAAGGTAAACCCATACGAAGAACTAAGCCTTCAGTTTCACTATAACAGGGAAGAATTCTGGAGGGTATTGGAAGGAACAGGAAGTTTCGTAATTGGCGACAAAACAAACGTTGGCCAAAAAGGGGACGAATTTTTTATCCCAAAGGAAACCGTGCATCAAATAAAAACAGCCGATGCTTCATTAAGCAGCCTTGAAATAGCTTATGGCAATTTTGATGAAAATGATATTGTCAGACTAAAAGACAAATACAACCGGGAAAACCTCAAATAAATACAGTAACATGAAACATCCATAACTAAATCTTGATACCCAAAGGAATGATTAAATGGATGCTACATAGCCTGCTCCGACAATTTCGGAGTGACAATTAAAAAAACGATAAATATAAACACATGAAACATAAAAAAAGCAATATAAAATCGATAGAAAAAAAGGGAATAATCTTAAGCCCAACAAAAAACCCTTTTGAAAGCAACGGCGTGCTCAATCCAGGAATATTTCAAGAGGGCGAAGAGGTACATATCTTTTATCGTGCTGTGAAAGAAGGTAACTTTTCCACCATTGGATATGCCAAAACCAATGCGCATTTGAATCTTATAGAAAGGAAAACGAGCCCATTGATAGCAAGTGAATTTGACTATGAACAACACGGTGTGGAAGATGCACGTATAGTTAAAATTGAAGACACCTTTTATTTAACATATACAGCCTATGATGGGGTTAATGCCATGGGTGCTTTGGCAATCTCCAAGGACATGAAACGTTTTGAGAAAAAAGGAATCATTACCCCACCAATGAATTACAAGGAGTATAAATTTCATTTAGAACACTGTAATCAGGATAAACTCAATCCAAAATATTTCCATTACTACAACCTTTTTGCCGAATTGGGAATTGTAGAAGAAAAACATAGGCTATTGAAGGACAAGGACATTGTACTCTTTCCCAGAAAGATAAACAATAAGTTTGTAATGCTACACCGTATATGGCCTGGGATACAAATAGTCCAGTTTGAAAAGTGGGAAGATCTTACCAAAGAATTTTGGGAGAATTACATGAAGAATCTTACCGATCATATCCTTATGGATCCGCTCTACGATTTCGAAGTGAATTACCTGGGAGCAGGATGCCCACCCATAGAAACAGAAGAAGGTTGGCTAATGATCTATCACGGCGTTTGTGAAACCAATATCGGAAAAACATACCATGCGGCCGCAGCACTCCTAGATATTGAAGATCCAACAAAAGTAATTGGGAGGTTGCCCTACCCCTTATTCTCCCCATCAGAGGAATGGGAACTGAAAGGCGTGGTAAACCACGTGGTATTCCCTACAGGAACTGCTTTGTTTGATGATGACCTCCATATCTATTATGGCGCCGCAGATTTACATACCGCGGTAGCTAAAGTGAGTCTACAAGAACTATTAAATGAACTTAAAAACTATTCATAAAAACAATATAGATTAAAGTAGAGAGATCAATAAATCATTAAATTAAAAAACTTATGAAACCACTAGATAAAAATTTAAAATTAATTTTCATTTCATCGTTTCCTCCTAGAGAATGTGGTATCGCTACTTTTACACAAGATCTTGCAAATACTTTGAATAATATTTACGGTTGCACACTACCTATTGAAATTTATGCTTTAGAAAATAAACCAAGTAATTTTAATTATATAAAAGATGTTACCGATGTTTTACACACGTTTAATATTAATCAATATAGAAAAGTAGCCGATGCTATAAATGAGCGCAACGATGTAGGGTTAATTTGCATTCAGCATGAATTTGGACTTTATGGTGGCGAATATGGCAGTCATATCTTATCTTTTATGCTTGCCGTAAACAAGCCTGTTATTACCGTTTTTCATACTGTACTACCTAATCCTGACACTAAAAGAAAAAGTATTGTTCAAGCAATCAATAATCTTTCGGAAAAAATAATTGTTCAGACTAAAAACTCCCACACAATATTAATGGAAGATTATAATATTAGCGCTGAAAATTTGGAGATAATACCGCATGGTACTCATATTGTTTTATGGAAAAACAAAGCAACACTGAAGGAAAAGTATTCCTTTAAGGACAAAATCATTCTTTCTACGTTTGGCCTTTTAAGCGAAAATAAAAATGTTCAAACCGTGCTATACGCATTACCTGAGGTTGTTAAAAAACATCCCAATGTCCTTTTTTTAATTCTAGGTAAAACACATCCAGAGGTTATTAAAAATGAGGGTGAAAAATATAGAGAGCAATTAGTAGCAATCATAGATAAATTAAACCTTCAAAATAACGTAAAATTTATTAATAAATATTTAGCTCTAGAAGAACTTTTAGAGTATCTCAATCTTTCAGATATTTATTTGTTCTCTTCTAAAGACCCTTTTCAAGCGGTAAGCGGAACATTTGTATATGCTATGAGTGCTGGATGTCCTGTAATTTCTACACCCATACCTCATGCCAAAGAATTAATTGATGACTCTAACGGAATATTGCTAAATACGTTTCACGACCCATATCCATTTCAAAAAGCCATTTTAGAACTCATAGAAAATAAAAATAAGCGCGTAGAGCTAGGTAAAAATGCATTTTCAAAAATGCGGGCAACAAGTTGGCAAAATGCTGCTATTGCATACGGTAAAATATTTGGGGAAATCACCAATAAATCCGAAGATTTAAGTCTTCAAATTCCTCAAATAAAAATAGATCATTTAAAAGAAATGACTACCGATTTTGGGGTCTTACAGTTCTCAAATTTTGGAATACCAGACCCAAATTCGGGATATACATTAGATGATAATGCCAGAGCATTAATTGCGATGACCATGTATTATAAGAATTATAAAGATGAAGATATCCTAAAATTAGTAACCCTTTATTTGAACTTTATAGAATTTGCGCAACAAGAAAACGGGAGTTTTAAAAATTATATAAACCTAGAGAAAGAATTTACTTTACAAAACAAGGAAGTAAATCTTGAAGACTCAAATGGTAGAGCTGTTTGGGCTTTGGGATTCTTACTAGCACAGAAAAATTTGTTTCCCAAAAGTATCGCAATCAAAGCTCAAAAATGTTTTGAAAAGGTCTTGTCAAATTTAGGCGACTTTGCATCGCCAAGAGCTATTGGTTTTGCATTAAAAGGGTTGTATTATTATAATCCTTGTGCGCAAGAATCTGTTCTTGAATTAACAAATCAGTTAATAGGTAAGCTCATGGAATATTACCAACTCACAGCGAAACCTGATTGGAATTGGTATGAAGACTATTTAACTTATGCCAATAGCATCCTTCCTGAAGCAATGATGTATGCCTTTTTAATAACTAAAAATGACACCTATAAAGAAATTGCCGAAGTGACCTTTGACTTTCTATTATCTCAATATTTTATGAAAGGAAAAATACAAGTAATTTCAAATAAAGGATGGTTTAACAAACGTAATAAACGAACTTTTTTTGGGGAACAACCTATTGAAATTGCTTACACCATTTTTACTTTAGAACTATTTTACGAAGTCACAAAAAAAAGTAAATATAAAGATCAGCTCGAAATTGCCTTTAGCTGGTTTCTTGGTAACAACCACCTTAATCAAATTATGTATAATCCAGCTAATGGTGCTTGTTACGATGGTTTAGAAGAATACAATATTAATATTAATCAAGGCGCAGAGTCCTCTATATGTTACGTTATGGCACTTATGGCAATGGATAATTGTATTACCAAAAGTACTACACCTTACCAACTAAAGGCAAGCAAACTTTTTATCTGCGATTGCAATAGTGAACAATGTAGCCACCAATTTAAATTTAGGGAAAAATCCAGTGACAATTTTATAAGTAA